>CAZDGY010000831.1:0-3404 GCA_964504685.1 uncultured Kofleriaceae bacterium
CCCAATGCGCGTTGATATACGAGAGGTCGCTGATCACCTCTGAGGTCTCGTTGCACTCGCTGCCGTAGGCCGGCCAGCACGCGCAGTGGCCGTTCCGGCAACGCGTGATGCCTTCGTCTTCGCTAACCGCAAACTTGAACGAGCCCGCCGCTTCGGCGGCGTCGCGATAGGCGTAGATCGCGTTCGTACCGACCTCGCTCGAGCCGCGCGCCTTCGTGGTCTCGGTCGAGGTCCCGGTCGGGTAATAGGTCGCATCGCCATCGTGGCTCGGGTCCTTGCCCGACCAGTCCATGATGACGCCGGCGAGGCCGCGACTCTGCATGTCGGCGACCGCCGCGGCGACGTGCGTGGGGTCGTCCGCGTTGTAGCCGATGTCGATATGCGAGTCGCAGCGCGCGTTCGGGATCAGGCGATCGGTTCCTTCGTTCGACGCGAGGTGACAGAACCACGTCTGGCTCTCGACGTAGACTTGCTGCGCAGCCGAGGCGATCGAGACCTTCGAGATCGCACGCGGCACGAGGTCGCCATTGCCGTTCCCGGTCTGCGCGGTCGTGTTGTAGTTCTTGTAGTCGTCGGCAAACAGCGAGCTCGCCGACGTGTTCGGCGCAGTCTCGATCGACAACGTCGACGTCTGCCCGATCGCGGGGGCGTCGCTGGTCGTCGCGCTGTCGATCGACGAACCAGGTGAGTCGGGGGTGACGGCCGGGGGCTGAGAAGCGCTGCAGCCGATCGAGGTGATGAGGCTCAAGAAGATGGCTCGCATGCTGTGACGCCTATCGCAAGCCGCGTACCGAGGCGATCTGCGTGCATGTCGCGCGAATGACTAGAGCGCGCCTCAGAAAATTGAGCGAGTCAGCGATCGCGGCGATGGCAATTCGCGTGGGGAGGACGCTCCCCCGCAGATGGGACTCGTCGGGACGGGCTAGCGTCGAGGCAGCGCGATCCGCCAGGCGTGATGGATCTTCGCGTCGCGAAAGTCGGGCGGAATCGTCGCGCGGGTCTCGTCGCTGACCGCAACACCGAGCCGCTCCCACTCGAGCTTGAACCGTCGGCGGTTCGTCGAAAACCAGATCGTGTGCGCGGTGACCGCGGCCACGTCGTCGAGCAGGGCGGCGTGATCGCGCTGGAGATCGAACGTGTAGTCCATCCGCTTCGAGTTCGAGAACGTCGGCGGATCGACGACCGCGACATCCCAGCGCCGGCCTGCGCGGCGCGCTTCGGCGAGAAATTCGCGAACATCCGCGTGCACGAGCTCGCCGTCGAGCCGATTGAGCTCGAGGTTCTCGCGCGCTCGTGCGAGGTACGTATTCGACAGATCGACGCTGGTGGTGGCCATGCCCGCGGCCGCAGCGTAGACCGTGAACGAGCCGGTGTAACAGAACAGGTTGAGCAGCGACTTCGCCGGCTCGGCCGCGACGCGAGCTCGCGTCATCCGGTGATCGAGAAACAGCCCGGTGTCGACGTAGTCGTCGAGGTTGACCGCGAAGCGATGGCCGCCTTCGCACACGATGCGAGTCTCGCCGCGATCGGCGAGCCGTTCGTACTGCTGGCCCTCGCTGCGATGCGCGAGTCGCTCGCGGCGTTTGACGAACATCTCGGTCGCGCCGAGGGCGTGCTTCGCGGCGGCGACGACCGTGTCGAGCCACGCGTTGTCGTCGGGCTCGATCCGGAAATCATTGATGACGAGCGCGCCTTCATAGGTGTCGATCGTGATCGGCACCTCGGGGATATCGCGATCGTAGACCCGCCAACACGTGACGTTCTCGCGCTTGGCCCACTTGCCGAGATGGCGAGCGTTCTTGCGCACGCGATTGCCGAGCATCTCGCCGATCGCGGTTAGCTCGCTCACACGCCGGTGACGCCGCGCTGGGTCTTGATCTTGTATTCGAGCGTGACCGCTCGCCGACCATTCGGCGGCAGCTCGACCGACCACGTGATCAGCCCGCGCTCGTCGATCGCGCGCGCGGTTACTTGAGTGATGTCGTCGCCGCCGCCGTGCTCGTCGCTGTCGCCGAGCAAGTACGCATCGGCCGCGCCGAGCTGGACGTCGACCTGCTCGACCTCGGAGATAGGAATGCGCTCGGTCACGACGATCTCGCGCCGCTGTGCGCTGAGATTCGAGAGTCGCACCGCCACTCGCACGGTCTGGACGTTCCAACCGCCGAGCAAGCCGGCTTCGTCGCGCTCGCGCGTCTCGGTGCGGTGGACGCGGACGTCGGACTCGGTGCCGAACCCGACGTAGGCTTTCTCGCCCGGCGCGACGAACCCGATCTCGCCGCGGCCGACATATCCCGACGCCATGATCAGATCGATCGGCCCCGCGAGCAGCGGAGCCGATCCGCTGTTGACGACCCTCGCGCGGACGTGGACCCACGGCGACGCGAGCGGCATCGCGACGAGCGAGACCTGGGCCGACGCCGCAAACTTCGCGACCGAGATGCGATGCGGAGCGCCGTCGGCCACGATCGTGACGCGGCTCGCTGCACGCAGCACGAGCCCGGTGCCACCATCGTCGATGCCCGGCACTTGCGGATCCCCGCCGCCGAGCCCGGTGGTCTGAAGAACTTGGTCTCGAACCTCGACGACGACCGATTCGGCGCGCTTGCGCGTGTGCAGCTCGTCATCGCCGAGCACCGGTGGCTCGACGCCAAGCGACGGCCGTTCGAGCGAGCACGCGAGCTCGACGTCACGCCACTCCTCGCCGGTCGCCTGCCACACGCACGCGGTCGTCTCCCACTCCAGCTTCGCTGGCTCGCGCGCGAGCGTGGCGCGGTGATACGGCCGCCAGGCAGCGCCCGGAACGACATAGCTCGCGACGATCGTCGCCTCGCCGGGCGCATCGGCGACCAGATCGATCTCGATCCGCGCCGCTTCGCTGCCGACCTGATCCTCGGCGCGACCGATCTGGTCGGCGAGCCGCTCGATCGCCGCGTTCACTCGGTGCGCATCGAGCTCGGCGTCGACGAGTCGGACCCGCGCCGCCGCCTCGCGCGCATCGAGGTCGGCGAGCGGTCCCGCGGCTTCGGCGACCGATCCGCGCGTCGCAGCGACCGAAAGATCGCGCAACGCGGCGGCGTCGAGCTCTCCGAGCGCGCGAATCTCGTTGCGCGCGGCGACCGTGCGAGCGACCGCATCGTCGCGTTCCGCTTCGAGCCGGCTGCGCTCTGCGTGCAACGCGGCGATCGGCTGCGTTTCGAGTGCAGCCCCCGCCGGATCGCGCCACGGCGCGAGGGACCGGGTACAGCGAACGTCGAGCACGCGCGCTCCGGTCGCGCTCGCAAACAGCGTCTTGTCGGCGAGGATCGGCGACACACCCTCGATCGAGACCCGTTGTTGCCCTGCGCACACCGCGACAACGCCTCGCCGGGTGATCGACGCGCGGTCCTCGAGCACCGTGACCGCGG
>CAZDGY010000832.1:0-3393 GCA_964504685.1 uncultured Kofleriaceae bacterium
GCCGGTCGCCGAACGGGCAAGACACCGACGACGCCGCGACCGACTGGAAGTTCTGCACGACGCCGACGCCGGGCGCGGTCAACGCGCTGTAGCGAGTAGCTGTTGATGCGCGTCGCGTAGTGCGACCAGCTCGGTGTGACCGCGTGCCTTCGCCGCGGCCATCGCCTCACCCGCGGCGAGCTCGATCCGGACTTCGTAGTAGCTCTTCAACTTCGGCTCGGTGCCGCTCGGTCGCATGATGATCCGGCCGCCCCGATCGAGCCGAAATACGAGCACGTCGGACGGCGGCAAGCCTGCGGCGCCGTGTTGCAGATCTACGACCTCGATGACGCGGTAGCCGGCGACCTCGGTCGGCGGTCGCGCGCGCACGCGCTGCATCGTCGCGGCGATCTGCGCGAGCCCGTCGGCGCCTGGCTTCGTCAGCGAGACCTGCTCGGTGACGAACAGGCCGACCCGGCGATAGATGTCGTCGAGCTGCTCGAGCACGCTGCGACCGCGCGCTTGATTCCACAGTACGAGCTCCGCGAAGATCAGGCACGCCGAGATGCCGTCTTTGTCGCGGACGAGCGGCCCCACCGAGTAGCCGAGCGCCTCTTCGTAGCCGAGCACGAACCGACCACCGGTTGTGCGCTCGTAGTCCATCGCGGCGTTGCCGAGCCACTTGAAGCCGGTCAACGTCTCGCGATAGTCCGCGCCCTCGGCGCGCGCGAGATACGACAGCAACTGCGAAGACACGATCGTCGTCGCGACCAGTCGGCGATCCTTCGGCGTGACCTCGAGCAAGAAGTCCGCGAGCAGCGCGCCGACTTGATCGCCGGTGAGCACGCGGAAGTGGTCCCCATCTGGAACGGCGACGCACAGCCGGTCGGCGTCAGGATCGTTCGCGAGCACGAGCTGCGCCTTGACGTTGCGGGCGAGCGCGAGCACGCGGTCCATCGCGCCTTTTTCTTCGGGATTCGGAAACGCGACGGTCGGAAAATCCGGATCGGGCTGGTCCTGCGACGGCTCGGGATGGACGTGCGGAAATCCCGCGCGCTCGAACATCGGTTCGGCCGACGCCGCGCCGACGCCGTGCATCGGGGTGTACGCGATGACCAGGTCTTTGCCAGAAAGCTGCGGTTGGACGCGCAGCGCTAGCACTGCGGCGAGGTAGCGATCGTGAAACGCCTCGTCGAGATCGATGACGAGCCCGCGTGCGCGCAGGTCGGCGAGCTCGGGCATGGGCAACTGATCGCTCCGCCCGATCGTCGCGATCGCGGCGGCAATGCCGGTGTCGTGCGGCGGAATGACCTGAGCGCCGTTGCCCCAGTAGACCTTGTAGCCGTTGTACTGCGGCGGGTTGTGGCTCGCGGTGACCATCACGCCGGCGCATGCGTTCGTGGCGGTGACCGCCCACGCGGTGGTCGGCGTCGGCCACGGCCGGTGCGCGAGGTACACGCGAATCCCGGCGCCGCCGAGCACGCGCGCGGTGTCCTCGGCGAACTCGAGCGAGTTGTGGCGCGCATCGCGACCGATCACGACGCCGCGGTTCACCGCATCGCCGACCTGAGCGAGCAAGTAAGCCGCGAGCCCGGCCGAGACCTTGCGGACGAGCACGCGGTTCATCCGGTTCGGGCCCGGGCCGAGCACGCCGCGCAACCCGGCGGTGCCGAACTCGAGCTGACTGCCGAACTCGTCGGCGAGCACCGCGTCGTCGCTGCGATCGAGCTGAGCCTGGAGCTCGGCTTTCGTCTTCGGATCAGGATCTTCGGCGAGCCAAGCGGCGGCGGCGGCGCGGTACGACATCGCCGCGATTGTATGCCCTGCAAACGGTTGCGCGGATCCTGCGACCATCAGATCGTCGACGCTCGTGGTGAGCGTCGCTGACACACCGAGCGCGACGACTACGGGGCAGCGCTGCCGGCTGCGGTCGTACCAGTGCCGAGCTTCTTCTTCATTCGATCGATGAGATCGTTGAACCCGCCCTTGTCCATGATCTTGTCGAACATCGTGCGGTAGTTCTCGACCAGGCCGACGCCGTCGGTCTTGACGTCCCACGCCTTGAGCTTGCCGCCTTCTTTCTTCAGGACGTAGTCGACTTCGATCTTGTACGGGCGGTTGTGGCGCTTCGTGTTGATCTGGGTGACCACGACGACATTGCCGGCGTCATCGGTCGACTCGCCGGTGTAGTCGACGGTGAACTCGAGGTTCGAGCGCAGGCCCTTGACGTAGTTGTCCTCGATCAGGTTGCGCAACGTCGTCGAGAACTCGCTCTGCTGCGCCGGCGTGATCTTGCTCCACTGATCGACCATCGCGCGCTTGCCAAGCTCGTCGATATCGAGGAAGTCACGGACCGAGGTCGTGACCTTGCTCGCCAGGTCTTTTTCTTCTTTCGAGCCGGCCGCGACCTTCTGCTTCAACAGGCCGGTGATCTGATCGTTCGCCTGTTTGACGGCGTCCGTGCCAGGGCCGGCGAACGCCGAGCCGGCGACGAGCAAGATGGCAAGCACGATGCGCTTCATGGTGACTTCCTAGTTGGGACGACCGCCGCCGGCGCGATATTCACCAGCGGCACGCCCGAGGCGTACCACGGCGACGTTCCATTGCATCACCGCAGTGGCCCAGCGGGCGCGCATCTGGAACCACGCGATGTACGCGTCGGCGAGGTCGCGCGACTCGGCGGCGCCGATTGCCTCGTTTTGCAGCACCGCGGCGAGCCAGGTCCGCGCCGCTTTTTCGCCATCGCCCGCGGCATCGACCTTGTCGTGCGCGGCTTTGGCCTGGGCGAGCGCGGAGTCGGCATCGAGCCGCGCACCATCGGCGGCAAGGTCGGCGAGCGCGTGCGCGTGGTGCGCTTGCGCTTTGGCTTTGCCTTCGCGCGCGGCCACGTTCCACGGCTCGAGCGTCCACGACAGGCCGAGCACGACACCGGCGCCGTAGCGGTTGTAGGGGTCGTTCGCGAACGCACCCGGCGGATCGGTCACGCCTTGTGCTTTCGAAGCGACCGCGCTCGCGACCAGCGCGAAGTCTGGAAAGTAGCCGGCGTGCTCGAGATCGGCGAGCTCGTCGCCGGCCTTCGCGCCCGACCGCGCGGCCTTCGCTTGCGGCCGCTGGTCGATCGCGGTCGTCGCGAACGTCTTGCCGTCGGGCAGGGCGTGGTCGATCGCAGCGAGCTCGGTGTCATCGATGTCGGCGTCCGGGCTATCGACGAGCGCGCGCAACCCCGCGAGTGCCTCGCCTTCGGCTTGCGCGGCTTCGGCGCGTTGCGCCTTGGCTTCGGCGAGCAGCACCGCGACGCGCTGGCGATCCTGGATCGTCACCGTGCCCTTGCCGGTCTTCGCCTGCGCATCGAAGTCATCCTTCGCATGTGCGATCTGCTCGATGCCGTCGTCGAGCATGTCGCCGAGCTCGCGC
>CAZDGY010000833.1:0-3393 GCA_964504685.1 uncultured Kofleriaceae bacterium
AAGAACTCGGCTTCGCCTTCCTTGAGCGAAATCGAGTTGACGACGCCCTTGCCCTGCAAGCATGCGAGCCCGGCTTCGATCACGCTGAACTTCGACGAGTCGATCATCACCGGCAGCCGCGCGATGTCCGGCTCCGACGCGATCAGGTTGAGGAACCGCTTCATCGCCGCGACACCGTCGAGCATGCCCTCGTCCATGCAGACGTCGAGGATGTTCGCGCCGCCCTCGACTTGCTGACGCGCGACCGCGACCGCCTCGTCGAACTTGTCGTCTTTGATCAGCCGGCGAAATGCGGCCGAGCCGGTCACGTTCGTACGCTCGCCGATGATGATGAAGTTGGTCTCCGGCGTGATCGTCAGCGGCTCGAGCCCGCTCATCCGGGTGAAGTGCGGCGGGCTCGGCACCTTGCGCGGCGCGACGCCTTCGACCGCGGCTCGGATAGCTTTGATGTGCTCGGGCCGCGTGCCGCAGCAGCCGCCGACGAAGTTGAGCAGGCCCTCGCGCGCGAACGAGCCGAGCACCTTCGCCATGTGCTCGGGCGTATCGTCGTACTCGCCGAACTCGTTCGGCAGGCCAGCGTTCGGATAACACGCCGTCGGGATCCCGGCGATGCGCGACATCTCGGCGACGTGTGGCCGCATATCGTCGGCACCGAGCGCGCAGTTGATGCTGACCGCGAGCAGCTTCGCGTGGCTGATCGAGTTGTAGAACGCCTCGATCGTCTGACCCGACAACGTGCGGCCCGAGCGATCAGGGATCGTGACGGATGCGATCACCGGCACGCGCCGCACGCCGCGGGCGAACAGCTGCTCGATCGCATACAGCGCGGCCTTGCAGTTCAGCGTGTCGATGTGGGTTTCGGTGAGGATCAGATCGACGCCGCCTTCGATCAGGGCTTCGGCTTGCTCGCCGAACATCGCGGCGAGCTCGTGAAACGTCACCGCGCGCGCGCCCGGGTCGTTGACATCGGGCGACAGCGACGCCGATTTGGTCGTCGGGCCGATCGAGCCGGCGACCCAGCGCGGCTGGCCATCTTCGCGCTCGGCGCGGTCGCACGCCCGGCGCGCGAGGTGCGCTGCGGCGAGGTTGATCTCTCGCACCTTGTCGGCGAGGCCGAAGTCACTGAGTGCGACCGACGTCGCGGTGAACGTGTCGGTCTCGATGATGTCGGTGCCGGCGCGCAAGAACGCGAGGTGGATGTCTTCGATGATCTCGGGCCGACTCAGCACGAGCGCATCGCCGCATCCTTTGATCGATTCGCGATGGTTCTTGAAGTAGTCGCCGCGCCACGCCGCTTCGTCGGCGAGCCCGGCGGCCTGGATCATCGTGCCCATCGCGCCATCGAGCACGGCGATCCGTCGCTGCAATAGCTCGGCGAGGCGATCCGCGGACATCGAGCGTACTTACCACGCCGTTATCGCGGACACACGTCCAGTCAGGGCGGGCAGATGTCGACGCTCGCGAACGAGACGAACGCATCCGAGGCGAGGTCGGTGGTTCCGGCCCCGAGCGTCGGCGACACCATTCGGTCGGATTCGCCACGACGACATCGTGGCGATGTCGAACGGGATCGCTCCGACCTCGGTAGTACCGAAAAAGCGCATGACGCCGCCGTTGACGGCATCCCCCATCTTAGCGCTCGCTCCGAGGTGCCGGCTATTCGATGATCGAGATCAGCGAGTTAACGCCGGCGCCTGCGAACGAGATGCCCTGGTTCGTATCGGGGTCGTTGAACGTCGCGAACATCTCGCCGACGCCGGTCGTCGGATCGATCTTGACGACGTGACCGGTGCCGTCGTGGGTGAACCCGATGACGCCGCCCGAAGCGAACGACGTGCCGAACAGTTTCGGATAGCCGGTCGCGCCGACCATCGTCACTGCGCCAGTCGCGAGGTCGACCTTGACCAACACGTTGCTGTTCTGCGTGCCTTGGCCGCTGTTGTCGTTGAGGTTGTACGCGGTGCCGAAGATCGTGCCGTCGTCGATCGCGACGAGGTCGCCGCTCAGCGCCATGTTGTCCTGCATCTTGACCGGCGTCATCACGGTCGGCGGCGAGGTCGAGACGTCGATCTGGCACAGCGAGCCCATGAAGTCGCCGGTCCAGATCTGACCGTTCGGCGTCGTGGTGAGCGCGACCGCTTGGGTGCCGCACGCGGTGACGCTGCCGATCGAGGTGACGTGACCATCGGTCGCCGACGCGGTGTACAGCCCCTTCTCCGAGATCACGTAGATCGTGTTGTCCGGTGCGACCGCTAGATCGGTGATCGCGTAGCCGCCAGGCGTGTTGAACTTGCCGACCGTGGTCAGCGTCTTCGCGTTGAGATCGACGACGTAGAGCGTGTCGTCGCTGTGCGCGTAGACCGAGTAGCAATTCGCGAGACCGCCGCAGCCGTTCTGTCCGCTGTCTCCGGTGTTACCCGGCGCGTCGACGTTCTCGCCGCCGCCACCGCCTCCGCCGCGGCCGTTCGGTCCGCACGCCGCCGCCAACAATAGGATGATGATCGCGCGTTGGTCCCTCATCGCGGGCGGACGATACTCCGTTCGCGATCGCTCGGGCGCTGGCAACGGCTGACAGTGTAGGATGCGCTCGATGCGAACCGCCGCGCCGCCCTACGATTCGATCCTCGACGCAACCGGCTTCACGCCGATGGTGAAGCTCTCGCGGATCGGCCGCGATCTACCCGGCGAGCTCCTCGGTAAATGCGAGTTTATGAACCCCGGCGGCTCGGTCAAGGACCGGATCGGCGTGCGGATGCTGCTCGACGCCGAGCGCAGTGGCCGGATCAAACCGGGCGACACGCTGATCGAGCCGACGTCGGGTAACACCGGGATTGGCTTGGCGATCGCGGCCGCGGTGCGCGGCTACCGGGTGATCATCACGATGCCCGAGAAGATGTCACAAGAGAAACAAGTGGTGCTCGAAGCGCTCGGCGCCGAGATCATCCGCACCCCGACTGAGGCAGCTTGGGACTCTCCCGAGAGCCATATCGGGGTGGCGCGCCGGCTGCGCGAGATCATCCCGAACGCGCACATCTTGGATCAGTACGCGAACGCGTCGAACCCAGCGGCGCACGAAGAGGGCACCGGCCGCGAGATCATAGATCAGTGCGGCGGCAAGCTCGATGCGGTCGTCATGACCGCAGGCACCGGCGGGACGATCAGCGGTGTGGCGCGAGTCGTGAAGCGCGAGATCCCGGGCTGCAAGATCGTCGGCGTCGATCCCGAGGGCTCGATCCTCGCCGGGCCCGGCGAGATCAAGAGCTACAAGGTCGAGGGCATCGGCTACGACTTCATCCCCGACGTGCTCGATCGCCGGCTCGTCGATCGCTGGATCAAGACCAACGATAGCGACTCGTTCCTGACCGCGCGCCAGCTCGTTCGCCAGGAGGGCCT
>CAZDGY010000834.1:0-3393 GCA_964504685.1 uncultured Kofleriaceae bacterium
CTCCTCGGTCCATTTCCGGGCGACCGCGAGCTCCTTGACGATCAGCTGCTTCGCGCTCTCGAGCATCTTGCGCTCGCCGAACGACAGCACCTTGCTGGTCTTCAACCGATAGAGATCGCGATAGACCTCGGCGACGTCGAACAACGAGCCGGTCTTGATCTTTTCCATGAACCCGCGGTAGCGCCGGTTCCACGTCTGCTTGTCGATGTGGACGTCCTTCTCGCGAAGGATGTCGAACACTTCGTCGATCTCGCCGGACGTCGCCACCGGGCGGAGCCCGACTTGGTCGGCCTTATCCTTCGGGACGAGGATCTGCATGCCACTCGCGAGCACTTTGAGGACGTAGAAAGAGCACACCGTGGTGTTGATCTCTTTCTTCTCGATCCCGATCACCTCAGCCACGCCGTGGGCGGGGTAGACGGTTTTCTCGCCAATTCTGAAATCGGACATCGGGTTCTCCTCTGGGCTACTACAAAGCAATGTGGGTGCCGGCGCGGACACTCGGGAAAACCTTAATTACTTCAGCCATTTGACTTTTGTAAGGTAATCTCGACTGCGCCAAGCTGTCACACGCCGGAAGCCGCAGGCTCCTAAGGGCGGTGGAGTCTATCAATCGCATGCCAGATCGCCAGTGAATACGACACGGCGCAGCACGCCTCCGCGATCGGTCATCAGGATCTCAAGGACTTGCATTCCTCACATTTGATCAAGCGGTGATACGTTTGGGCTTCCGTGCGAGGCTCCATCGGGCAGCTGCTGATCGCGCAGGGCGTGATCGACGCGAGCGCCCTGAACGACGCCCTGGCGCGCCAGAGCGGCCGGCACCCGGTGGCCTCGGAGCTCTACGCCCTAGGCTACGCGACCGAGCGCCAGCTCTGCACCGCGCTGTCCGCGCAGACCGGATGGCCCGCGATCGTGTTCGACGAATCGACGATCCGGCTCGACGTCCTCGAGCACGTGTCGGCCGAGTGGGCGCGGATCTTCAGCGCGCTCGTCGTGTTCGAGGACGAGCACACGCTGGTGATCGCAGCTGCGCGTCCCGAGGATGCGATCGTGCCGGCGCGCGAGCTCGGCGCGTCGCGCGGCAAGCAAGTCGAGCTCCGCCTCGCGCTCGATCTGACCCTGGCCCGGACGATTCGCCTCGGCTTTCGCAAGTGGAAGGCGGGCGAGCCCTATCTCTTCGGCCCCGAGATCGATCGCTCGGGGCAATACCTCGCGGTGGTCTACCCCGATGGCGGCGAGGACGAGCATCGCCAAGCGCAGCGGGCGCTCGCCGAAGAAGCCGCGCGCGCGATCGAAGCCGACGACGAGCTGCCGTCCGAAGAGCATGGCCCGAGCTCGACGCTGACCGGCGATTGGCACATCTCGACGACGACCGCGAACGGGCGGACGCCGCTGCCCGACGAATCGAACAACATGGTCACCGCCGAGCTCGATCGCGCTGGCACGGTCGAGCCGGCCGACACCGTCGGTGGCAAACCGCGGGTCCTGGTCGTCGATCCCGATGCCACCGCGCGGATGAACCTCGTCGCCGAGCTCGAGCGCGCTGGCTTCGAGTGTCAGGCAGTCGGCGATGGCAGCAAGGCCATCGATCTGTTGTCGTCGATGTCGTTCGACCTGGTGTTCGCCGATGTCGCGACGCCGGGCACCGACGGTCTCCAGCTGTGCGCCGCGATCAAGCGCAGCCGCCGCCTGTCCCGGGCGCGCGTGGTCGTCACGACGTCGGTCGTCGACACCGGACAAGTTCCCGAGGAGATGCTCCAGCGAGTCGCGGCCGACGCGTATCTCGAGAAGCCGTTTGACATGCGCCGCGTGCAGCGCCTGCTTCGCGACCTGATCCCGGAGGAGCGCGCCGATCACGACGCCGAGCTCGCCGACGCGCTCGGCCGCTATCACGCCGGCGATGTCGACGGTGCGATCGCCGGGCTGCGCGGGGCGCTCGTCACCGATCCGGTCAGCCCGAAGCTGCACTTCATGCTCGCGAACATGCTGCAGCGGGCATCGCGCTGGCCCGAAGCGGTCGACGAGTACGAAGCGGTCGTCGAGCTCCAGCCGGGGTACTTCCCGGCGCTCACCCGGCTCGCGTATCTGTACTTTCGCCAAGGGCTGCACGCGCGCGCAGTCGAGACCTGGCGCCGCGCGCTACCGGTGTGCGAGGACCCGGCGCTGCGCCGCAACATCGAGCTGTTCATGCGCAAGCTCGTCGCGGATATGCAGAAGTCAGATTAGCTCTACTCGGTCGGCAGCGCCGCGATGTACGTGCTCGCGAGATCGGAGTACGCGGTAAAGCCGAGCGCTTTGCCGGCGTCGAGGTCGGCCTGGCATTCGCTCTGATACTCGGGCAAGAGGATGAAGATGCGGTCCGGGGCGACGTCGGAATTCGTGTACGCGGTGATGTCGCTGTCGCGGTTGCCAACGCCCATCGCGACGTCGAGGCCTTGGCCGAGCGCGGTGATCGTCGACGTCTTGTAATCGATCGTGTCGCCGCCGGGCAGCGTGACGAACGACGGCGACAGCCGCACCGGGCCGCGCGGGAAGCCTTGGTCCGACAGCCACTGGCGCGTATCGGTCGTGTACTGATTGCCGCGCGCGGTGACGAACACCGGTTGATAGCCCTTCGCCTTTGCGGCAGCGTACGCGGTCGCGGCGCCGGGCTGCGCATCGGGCTCGATGCCGAGCACGATCGTTTCGGCGAACGCGTTCTCCGACGAGGTCAGCGTGCCGTCGACGTCGGACACGAGCAACGGCGAGCCATCGGGCGCGACGTACGCGAGGAAGCTCACGCCGGTGCGATCGCCGGTGACCGACACATAGAGATCGCGCAAGCCGATGCCGAGCCGAGCGGAACCGGTGAGCGACAGCGAGAAGTGGCCCTCGTCGTCGGTCGTCGCGCTGCCGACGTTCTGCCACTGCTGCTGATCGTTGCAGGCGAACACGTCGACGTTCTCATCTTCGAGCGCCTTGTCGGCGATCGTGTAGGAGATCCAACCTTCGAGCTGTTGCGGGTCGGCGCTCGCCGGCGTCACGAGATCGAAGCCGCGGTGCTTGGGGTCGCCGAGCGCCGAGATGATCTCGCTGCTGACGTGGTTGAAGTCGCCGGCGGGCCCCGCGTCGGGAGCGCCCGCGCACTGGATGTCGGGGACCGGTGCGAAGCCAGTGCCCGAACCGCTGCCGGAACCGCCGCCGTCGCCGTCGCCTTTGCCGCCGCTACCGTCGGTGCCGGGATCGGTCCCGGCGGGCGGGTTGGTGGCGGTACAAGCGGCGAGCGTCAACGCCAAGCAGGGGCCGACGATTCTCATGCGAGCTGCAAGTGCACGCGGTGGACCACGTCCGGGCCCGGGCATTGCGCAGGCTTTCCGCGCTGCGCCATCGAACCGGCTACTCGGCGAGCCA
>CAZDGY010000835.1:0-3392 GCA_964504685.1 uncultured Kofleriaceae bacterium
CAAGATCAAGTCGACCTTGTACTCGGGGTTGAACATGAACTGCGTCAACGTGCAGTTCGATTGCGACGAGGTCGCGCTGCTGCACTCGCTCGGCATGCCGAGCAAGTTCGCGTACGCGACGTTGGTGTTGCCTCGCGGCGTGTTTGCCCACTTGTCGCCGGTCGCGAACCCCGCCTCGAGGCCGACCTTGAGCTTGTTGTCGAGCGCCTTGTACGTGAACCGCAGCGCACCGCCGGCCTTGCGAATGCGCTCGGTGGTGTACGCGTCGGGCGCGGTGAGGTTCTGGAGATTCTCGACCGAGCCGGTCTGGCCGACGAGCTCGCCCTCGAACAGCGCGCCGCCGAACGCGATCTTGCCCCACAGGTCGGCGGTGTAGCTCTTCAAGTTCCGCGGGATGTAGTGGTCGGCGCTATCGAACGTGCCGCCCTCGGTGAATCCGGTCAGATCCTCGTCCCACTTCTGGCCCTTGTACTCCAAGTAGACGCCGTAGTTCAGCGCGGTGTCGCCGCGGTCGACCGTGTCTTTGAAGTCCTGCGGCGAGTCCAGCTTCGAGATCACGGCGACGTAGCCATTGGTGTTGCTCGCGTTGTCGAGATCGTACGGCCGCTCCGGGTTGGCGGTGTTCGCGTTGGTCTGGCTCGACACGAGCCGGGTGAGATCCCAGTCGGCGGCGATCATCGCGCGCAGCGGCGTGCCCGGAATCTGCGCCGAGAAGCTCAACCGATCGACGGTGTCGCCGTAGTCGCCGTCGTAGTCGTAGTCGCCGCTGATCGGGTCGTAGCCGCCGCTGTTGTGATAGATGCCCATGCCCCAGCTGTTCGGCATCCGGCCGGCTTTAACGATGCCGATCGGAGTCGCGACCTCGGCCCACGCGCGCTTGATGACGAACGAGTCGTTCACGTTGTTGACGCCACGGACCGGCGGCGCCTGAGTTCCGTTGTTGAACGCGCCGGTCAGCGGAGGC
Source organism: uncultured Kofleriaceae bacterium (assembly GCA_964504685.1). Classification (GTDB taxonomy): domain Bacteria; phylum Myxococcota_A; class Polyangia; order Haliangiales; family Haliangiaceae; genus JABFXX01. Next base: position 965 of record CAZDGY010000835.1, read on the forward strand.
GGGTTCGAGCTCGTGTAGATGTTGTTGTACGCCTCGCCGGTCGGAGTCGAGCCGAGCACGAGGTTGTCGAGCGCGTCGGCTTGGACGTGAACCGACGTGCCGTCGTCGATGTTGAACACCGGCTCGAGCCGAAGCCGCATGTTCGCGCTCGCGAGCGAGTCGTCACACGGATGGTTGACCTCGGTCGCGGTGCAGCCGAGCGCGCGCGGGAACGGCGAGCCGCCATAGATCGGGTTGGCGGGATCGTCGATGTAGTTGAGGTTGAAGTTCTTGAACCAGTCGGTCCGCATTCGCCAGTAGCCGCCGAGCTCGAGCATCTTCCAATGCTTCTTGCGCGCGCGCATCGGCGGCAGCGCGGGCGTGGTCGGCAACAACGCCGCCTTCGGGGCCTCGGTCGCGGTGTCCTTCTTGTCCTTGTCGTCCGCGGCGGCAGCAGTCGCGCCGCTAGCGCTCCCCGATCCGACTCCCGGCATGCCGCCGCCCGGGCCGAGCTGGGCGCGCGCGGTGCCGGCCGCGACCGCGATGCACGCGATGCCGACCAGAGCTCGAGAGATTGAGTAACGCATGGATAAGTCGAAGGTTTTAGGGCAGCCGAAGCGGGCGGACTATAGACAGCACCCTATGACCGGTCAATCCAACGCGGTGCGGATCTCGGGCGAGGGAACGATGGGATAGCTCTAGACCAGGGCGCGACATTCGGCGTTGCCTTAGAACGCCAACACCAAGCGCGTCTGGATCGCGTACGCGGTGCTCGCGTTGCCGGTGTCGGTGCCGTAGCCGAAGCCGGGACCCTGGCCGCCCGACGCGTCGGGGTGATCCATCGCGGCGCCCGGCAGCAGGATGCCGCCCGAGATGCCGGTGAACAGGTGGCCGGACTGATAGCCGATGTCTGCGTCGATTTCGGTGCCGTACAACGTCTTGTTGCCGGGCGTCGCGACCGGCTTCAACGCGATCGACGTGATATCGGCGAGCTTCACGGTCAGCCCCTTGGTCAGCTCGTATTGGATGAACGGCTTGAAGTAGGCCGCGTTCGTGACCGCACCGATCAGGCGGCGCCACAAGATCAAGTCGACCTTGTACTCGGGGTTGAACATGAACTGCGTCAACGTGCAGCGCGAGCTCGTGATCGTCGTGCTGCTGCACTCCGTCGGCGAACCGAGGAGATTTGCGTAGGCGATGTTCGTGTTGCCTTGCGGCTTGTTGTCCCATTGATCGCCGGTGGCAAAGCCCGATTCGATCCCGACCTTGAGCTTGCGATCGCTGTTGAGCCACGACCCGCGCGCGGCGCCGCCGAACTTGCGGAGGTTTTCGGTCGTGTAGGTCGCTGGGGTCGTCAGGTTTTGTAAATTGTCGACCGAGCCGATCTGGCCGACGAACTCGCCTTCGACGAGGAAGCTGCCGATGCCGAGCTTGCCGAACAGGTCTCCGGTGTAGCTCGTGAGGTTGCGCGGGATGTAGTGGTCCGCGCTGTCGAACGGGGTGCCGATCGTGTAGCCGGTGAGGTCTTCATCCCAGCTCTGGGTCTTGTATTCGAAGTGCACGCCCCAGTTGAGCGCGAGGTCGCCGCGGTCGACCTTGTCTTTGAACTCTTGCGGCGAATCGATGCGCGAGATCTGTGCGACCCAGCCGTTGGTGTCGCTCGAGTCGTCGAGATCGAACGGGTGTTCTTCGTTGCCCTTGTTGTTGCCGGTCTGGCTCGACACCAAGCGCGTCAGATCCCAGTCCATCGCGATCATCGCCTTCAAGTCGGTGCCCGGGATCTGAGCGGTGAAGCTCAGGCGATCGACCGTGTCGCCGTAGTCGCCGTCATAGTCGTACGTGCCGCTGACCGGATCGTAGCCGCCGCTGTTGTAGTAGATGCCCATGCCCCAGCTGTTCGGCATGCGTCCGGCGTTGATGACGCCGAGCGGGACGGCGACCTCGGCCCACGCGCGCTTGACGACGAACGAATCGGTCGCGCTATTGACGCCGCGCACCGGCGGGCTCTGGTTGCCGTTGCCGAACGCACTGGTCACCGGCGGTGGATTCGAGGCGGTGTAGACGCCGTTGTAGCCCTCACCGGTCGGGGTCGAGCCGAGCACGAGGTTGTCGAGTGCATCGGCTTGAACGTGAACCGACGTGCCTTCATCGATGTGCAACACCGGTTCGAAGCGCAGGCGCGTGTTCGCGTCGGCGAGCGCGTGATTGCACGGGCTGCCGGCCGGGCCGGTGCAACCGAGGGCGCGCGGAAACGGCGAGCCGCCGGTCGCCGACGGGTTCGCGGGATCATCGGTGAAGCCGAGGTTGAAGTTCCTCCAGTAGTCGGTGCGTAACCGCCAGTAGCCATCGAGCTCGAGCAGCTTCCACTGCTTGTGCTTGCCCTTCGCGGGCGCGAGCGTCGGCGTGGTCGGCAAGGCCGCGGCCTTCGGGGCCGCTTCTGCGACGCCTT
>CAZDGY010000836.1:0-3387 GCA_964504685.1 uncultured Kofleriaceae bacterium
GCGTGATCGTCGCGCACTTGACCGCGACGCCGTACTGCTTCGTCGCGTTCGCCGAATCGATCGTGACTTGATCGTTGGTCTGATCGCGATGCTCGATTCCGAGGTCGAAGTACTTCAGATCGATCTCGAGGTACGGAAGGATCAATTTGTCCTTGATGAACTTCCAGATCACACGCGTCATCTCGTCGCCATCCATCTCGACGACGGGATTCTTGACCTTGATCTTCGCCATGGGCGCGAGTTGTATCACGCACTACGGCGCGCGGCGCTTGCGCGGCCGGGCGAGAATGAGCCCGACGACCACGGCGAGCACGCCGAACCCGACCACCCCGTTGGCCGCCGAGCAGCCGCCGCTGCTCTCGCTGGTGGTGCCGTCTTCGCCGTCGGCCTTGCCGCCCGGGCACGACGCGCGCGCGATCGTGCGACCCGTCGTCTTCTCGATCCACGGGACGACCTTGTCGGCGCGGACGTAGACGCCGCCGTTGCCACACGGCTGGCCGGGAAGCGCGAGGCCGCGCGACACCACGCCGATCACCGAAGCACTGTCGCCGCTGCCGAGGTAGACCGGGCCGCCCGAGTCGCCGAAACACGCGTCGGTGCCATCGCCGCCGGCGGTGAACTCGCCGTCGGGGGCGACCTTCGATTCGCACGACGCATCTTGCGTGCACGATGCGTCATCGACCGGGAGCTCGGCTTGATGCAACTTCGTGTTGTCGCCGGTCCCGGTCTTCGTCGTCAGCCCGAACCCGACGACGCGGACCTTCGCGCCCGGGACGAGCTGTTCGGCGGTGCACTCCGCCGCGACCGCACGTGGCTTGGTCTTCGCGGCGTGATCGAGCACGAGCACGCCGACGTCGTAGCTGGTCTGCCACGACGGATACGCCGCCGTCGTCTTGACCCGAATGGCTTCGCCGCCGGTCGCGGCGTAGTCGACGCTATTGGCGATCACGACTTGCGGGTTGACGCCGATGCAGTGCCCGGCGGTGAGCACGACATCGGGCGCGATCAGCGTGCCGGTACACGCTGCATTCGCCGCGAGCACCGCGACCGCATCCGGCCATTCACCGGCAGGTACGGTCGTGCCGCCGACGACCGGAGACGGAAGGCCAGCCGCGAGCGCGACCGACGAACAACACAGAACAAACGTGAGCGAGAGGGTTTTCAACATGCCGCCGGCATCAGCAACCCGGAGGCCAGCTCGCGTTCACGCGATCGCAGCCACTTACATCGCGCTATGTCCGGCGCCCGGACGCTCGCCGGCCATTCGCCGGACGTTCCGGCCGTCCGCGGGCAGTGCAATCAGTCGCTATCGCGCACGTCGACGAACGTCTGGCCGTAACAACTCGGGACGCGGATCGCGATCGCGGCGCCGGTGACGAGGTCGACGACCAGCGGCAGCATTGGCGCTTTTCCGCGTGGTGCGAGCTGACGCTCGGCGGGCTCGATGTTGCCCCAGCTCGGGTCGGCCGGTGGATCCTGGAGCTGATCGGCGTCGACGCATGCGACGAGCCGGATCGTGTCGCCTTGGGGAAGGAGCCAGGTCACCGCCTGCACATCGGTTGCGCCCAGCGTGACCACGCGCTGCCGCCTGTGCTGGATCGGCATCTTGCAGCCCGCCCGGCCAGCTTCCGTCATCGAGCAATCGAGCTGCGGCGGTGCGGCGTAGCCGATCGTCTCGGCGTAGGTCGCGCCGATCGCCCGCTTCGCGATGTCGGCCTCGGTGAGCTTGGGGTGGACGTCGATCCAGAACATGACCGCGATATCGAGCGTCTTGCCGACCACGCGGACGTTGATTTCGCCGAGGACGGCGCCGCCGATGACGTCGTCGAGGACCAGGCCAGGATTGCCGGTCCACGACAGGCGATCCGCGGTCGCCGGATCGAACCCGAACAGATCGGCGTTCGCGCGCAGGAAATCGCGCACCGCGGCGACGCTGGCGTCGGGCCACTGCCAGCCGGAGCTCGAGAACGTCAGGGCCGGGACGAGCGTTGGCTCGTCGAGCACGACGTGCTTGATGAAGCCGTGCTGGCCGACTTCGATCGTCTTGATGCTGATCGGGTTGCGCTTGCGGAATTCACGCTCGCGCTCGGCGCGCACCGCGTCCGACTGCCTCGCCACGACGACCGGATAGGCGGAAGCAGTCCCGGCGGCGGCGAAGCCGATCACGAGCGCACACGTCCGAAGCATGTCGAGCAAACGTACGAGCCCGGTTCGAGATCTAACGCGCATCTCGCCGGCTCAGTTGATCCACATCAAGTAGCGCAGCTTTTCGTCGAACGTGTCGCCGCCGCGCGCGAGCTCGCCCGCGATCGACCGGATCCGTCCGACCAACGGCGATGGCTTCATCGACTCGCGGTAGCCGTGGCCGAGCACGCCGCGCAGGACCCGCTCGACCGCCTTGGCTTTGTCGCCGTGGCCTTCGTTCTCGATCCGGATGTCGACCGGCTCGTCGAGCATCCGCCCGACATCGACGTACGCGTCCGGCACGAGCCACGCGAGCTCGGTCGAGATCAACGGGCCGAGCTCGCGCATCGAGATGCCTTCGTCACCCGCGACCAGCCGGCGCAGATCGCCGACCACGCCTTCCCACGTGTCGTACAGCTTGTCGTTGGCGTCGAGCGGCACCGGGTGGCTGTGCTGGCGCGGGTTCGGCACCCATTCGCGATCGTCGTCGGTCTCGGCGAGGTACGCCTTGCGCGTCTTGTCGGAGAAGTCCAAGCCCGCAAGCAGCAACGCGCGCGCGCGCTTGACCCGATCGGCGGACAGCAGGTGGACCACGACCGTCTTCGCATCACCGTCCTTGTTGATATCGGACCAGCGATACGCAAGCACGAGCTCCGCGGCAGCACGCTGGAACGACAGCATCGCGCGCCCCCACAGCGCATCGCCGACATCGAACTTGAACGTCGGCCGCCTCCGCGGGTCATTCGGCGGCAGTCCTTCGCCTTTGTCGTCGCGCTCGATCTCGAACAGCCGCTGGTCGTGGTCGTCGATCGTGCCGTCGTGGTTCCAGTCGTATTGCCAACACGCGAGGCACAACTCGAGCGTGAAGGCCGGATCGGCAGCGACCACCGCGAGGTCGCGATCGATCGCGTCGAGCCGCTCGTCGAACGCTTGCACCGACGGCTGCGCCTCGTCGCGTAACACGTGGTCGAAGATGAACCAGCTGCTGCGGAGGTCGAGCGCGACGTAGAGCCTCGCGGCCGCTTGCTGATACCCCGCGATCGCGTGGATCGCCGCCGCTTCGGAGTCCTGCGGCGCGATCGCGAGCTGCTCGGCGGCGAGCGCGAACGCGGCGTCGAAGTTTGCGGCGCGCAACGCGTCGAGCGCGGGCGCATCAGCGGCGATTCGCTCCGGCGTCCGGGGCGGTGGCAACGCCGCAACGTC
>CAZDGY010000837.1:0-3377 GCA_964504685.1 uncultured Kofleriaceae bacterium
CGATCGGCGCGACGAAGTGATAGAGGCTGAACAGCCGGATCGGGAGCGGCGCTGAGGCACGAAACAGATATTCGGTCCCGCCGATCGCGTGGCGGCCCGACGCGACGGTCGCGACCACGTCGAGCGCGTAGAGCGACTGAAACACGAGCAGGCTGACCGCTTGCCACGAGATGACAAGCGGGCTCTCGGTCCACAGCGCCACGAGGATCATCAGATTTCCAAGCGCGCAGAAGTGCAAGAACACCTGCGCGCCGTAGAAATCCCAGGCGACCGGAATCCATACCGCGACAAACGCGGTCCACGCGATCTTCAGCCACAGCGGGATGCGCATCACGAGCCCCAGCGATAGCCCGCGCCTTTGATCGACACGATGATCGCCGGAGCGCGCGGGTCGCGTTCGAGCTTGGCGCGCAATCCCGCGATCGCGACGTCGACCGCGCGGGTCTCGTTGTTCGGCGACACGCCCCAGACATGGCGTAGCAGCTCGTCGCGCGCGACGACGCGGCCGGCATGACGCGCGAGCCAGCGCACGATCTCGACTTCGCGATAGGTGAGCGCGAACGCGACGCCGTCGCGCGAACCGGTCGCGGCGGCGAGATCGAGCACGCAGCCATCGAGCTCGAGTCGTTCGGGCGGCTTCGGCACCATCGCCGAGCGTCGACCCGCGGCTCCAACGCGCGCGGCGATCTGCGAGTGCGCGAAGCTGGCGTCGACTGCATCCGCCGCGCCGGCGTCGAGCGCGCGCACGCGTGCGGTCACGTCGCCGACCTTCGTGAACACGATGACCGGCACGTCGGGCCGCTCGCGCTGCAGGCGCTCGGCGACTTCCACCGAGCCGATGACGAGCAGGTCGAAGTCTTTCGCGGTCGGCGCATGGCCGCGCTCTACCGTGTGACCGGCGCGGGCGAGGGTCTCGATCAGCTCGGTGCTGACCCGACCGTTCGCCACATCGATCAACACGCGCACGCTGTGATGGTAACCGGGCGAGCTGATATCTTCGAGCCATGACCACCGGTAGCAATGCCGTGCCCGACGCGCGCCGCACGTTCTTGTGCAAGCTCTACCCGCCGCGCCCGACGTTCATGGCCGACATGACCGCCGAGGAACGCGAGATCATGAACGCCCACGTCGCGTATTGGCGAGCCAAGCTCGCCGAAGGCCAGGTCGTCGCGTTCGGACCAGTCGCCGACCCGAGCGGAGGATGGGGCCTCGGCATCGTCAAAGCGAACGACGAAGCCGAGCTCGCGACGTTCCGCGACGGCGATCCGACGATCGCCTCGGGTCGCGGCTTCCGCTACGAGGTCATCCCGATGGTCACCGTCGTTTACTGAACCGAGAGGGTTCGGTAGCGTTGCGCATGCTCAAAACGGCTTTGCTCGTCGTCGTCGTCGCCGCATGCGGTAACTCCGGCGGCGACAAGTGCGAACAGCTCCGCGACCGATATCAGGCGTGGAACGATCAGCGCGCGAAGGAAGCGCTCGGTGGCGAAGAGGCGGGGCCGGTGAAGGACAAAGAGATCGCAGCTGTGAAGACCGAGCACGATCAGGCGCAGCAGCGCTTTGTCGGCGTCTGCCAGCAGCTCGGCGACAAGCTCGACCCGACGTGCTTCGAATCAGCCGAGCAGTCCGAGAAGGACGACAAGGACCGCAAGAAGCACTGCAGGGACTCGATCCACGCACTCGAGACCGGGATCTTCGGACAGAAGCTCTAGGGCCAGCCCGGGATCGAGCGCGTGTCGTAACGCCCGGTGCGGAACGGTTCGCTCCGCAAGATCTTCAGGTGCATCGGGATCGTCGTCGGTACGCCTTCGATCCGAAACGCTTCGAGCGCGGCGACAAGCTTGCCGATCGCGGCATCGCGAGTGTCAGCGAGCGCGACGACCTTCGCGATCAACGAGTCGTAGAACGGTGGCACGACATAGCCGGCGGTCACGTGCGTGTCGACGCGAATACCGTCGCCGGTCGGCGGCTGCCACGCGGTGATCGTGCCGGGTGCCGGTGCGAAACCGTTCGCCGGATCCTCCGCGTTGATCCGGCACTCGATCGCATGGCCGGTGAGCGCGAGGTCGCTCTGCGCCCACGGCAGCGCGCGTCCCGCCGCGATCTCGAGCTGTGCGCGCACGAGATCCTTGCCGCTGCGCTGCTCGCTGACCGTGTGCTCGACCTGGAGTCGGCAGTTCATCTCCATGAAGCGCAGCACCCCGTCGGGCCCGAATAGCATCTCCATCGTGCCAGCGCCGACGTAGCCGATCTTCGCCGCTGCGCGGGCGGCGGCAGCGCACACGGTCGCGCGCTGATCCGATGACAGCGCTGGCGACGGGCTCTCCTCGATCAACTTCTGATGGTTGCGCTGCACCGTGCAATCGCGCTCGCCGAAGTGCACCGCGTGACCGTAGCGATCACCGAGCACTTGGATCTCGACGTGGCGTCCGCCCTCGATCAGCTTTTCGAGATAGACGCGATCGCCGCCGAACGCCACGCGTGCTTCGGCTTGCGCTTCGCCATACGCGCTATCGACCTCGCCGGCGGTGCGAGCGACGCGCATGCCGCGACCACCACCGCCGTTCTCGGCCTTGAACAGCACCGGAAAGCCGACCTCGCTCGCGATTCGCCGCGCTTCTTCGGCCGAGCCGAGCACGCCGGCGCTGCCCGGAATCACGTCGAGCCCGGCGGCGCGCATCGCCGCCTTCGCGCGGGTCTTGCTCGCCATCAACGACGTCACCTGCGGCGGAGGCCCGATGAACGTCACGCCGTGTTGCGCGCACAGCGTCGCGAGCAGCGGGTTCTCCGACAGGAACCCCCACCCGGGATGCAGCGCCGAACAGCGCGCTTGCACCGCAGCCTGGACGACGCGCTCGACATCGAGATACGACTGCGCGGCGCGCCCCGGCCCGAGCACGACGACTTCGCGGCCCTGCAAGTACGCCGCGTCGCGATCCGCTTCGCTCGCCGCTAAGACCGGCGTGATGCCCATCGCATCGCACGCGCGCGCGACTCGAACCGCGACCTCGCCGCGATTCGCGATGAACAGCCGGTGGAACACTACGCTCCGAGCTTGAGTAAGCACGCGTCGGCGCCCGAGACTTCGAACTTGCCGGGCGCTTCCATGTCGACCGACTTGACCGTGCCGTCCTCGATGACGAACACGCCGCGCGCCGAGCGAATCCCCATGCACGCCTTCGTGAGATCGACTTCGATGCCGAGCGCCTTCGTGAACGCGCCGCTGCCGTCGGCGAGCATCACGATCTTGCCGAGCGCGTCGTGCGCCTCGGCCCACGCCTTCATCACCCACGCGTCGTTGACCGAAAGGCACGCGACGATGTCGATGCCCTTGGCCTTGAGCTGCGGCAGCTCCTTGACGTAGCCCGGCAGGTGCTT
>CAZDGY010000838.1:0-3375 GCA_964504685.1 uncultured Kofleriaceae bacterium
CGTCAGCGGATCGGCGGCGGTACCGGCACCTTCCGCGATCGGAGTGCCGAGTCGGTACCGCGTCAGGCCTTGACGCGCGACGATCGCGTCGGCTTGGTTCGCGAACACCTGCCAGACGCCGAGCCCGCCGTGCAGCATCGCCTCGGCGGTGAGCACGATCGTGCAGGAACCCGGCGTGACCGCGCCGGCGCTGGGGTAGAGCGCGAGGTCGGTCGCGGCGGCGGCGAGCGCTGGCCCGAAGCCGAGATCGGCGATCCTTCGCGCGTCGCGCGAGACCTCGACGCTGCGGTCGCCCACCGCGATCGTCGCGTCGGCATGAGCGAGGCTCGCGACCCATTGCGCACGCGCGCCTTGCTTCGTGATCACGACCACGTGCTCGCGCGAAACCGCAGCCGTTGCGACGACCATGGCACCGGCGGGTCGCTTGAGATCGTGGAGCATCACCCGAGCGACTTCGCCGAGCTCGGCGCGGGCGAGCGCCGGATCGAGCAACGCGACCTTCGCAGGCGCGGCGGGCGGCGATGTCGACCACGCGGGGCCGACCGACGCATTCGCGAGCGCGATCGCTTGGTCGACGATGTTGTCGGCGAGGCCGCTGCCGGTCTGCAGGTCGAGTCGCGCACTGCCGCGACCGCGCGCCGCATCGACGTGAACGGTGAGCTCCCAGCGCTGGCGCTGCTCGGCGCGTTCGCTGCCCGGCGCTGCTTCGGCGACGACGGCGAGCTGTTCGTCGTGCTCGATCAACACCCAGTCGGCGAGCGGTCGTTCGCCGAGCACGCGCAATAGCCCGTGGCGATCGATCACGTCGGTCTCCGCATCGCGCGCAAGGCCGCTCGCGAGCGCAGAGACGGGGTCTCGATCGATCGCCAGCGCGGCTGGCCGCCGCGTTCGTCGCGAACGCCGATGCTCGTCGCGTCGGTGCCGACTGCGGTGATCGCGGCGAGCAGTCCGCCGAGCTCGCCCGATAGCTCGATGTCGGCGAATAGCCGGCCGGTCGTCTGCCCACCGCGCACTTCGCGCGCGCGCTGGACGGCGACGACCACATGATCGCTCGCCGGATCGAGGCTCGCGGCTACGCCACCTTCGAGCACGAAGCCGTCGTCGAGCAGCGCATCGCGATCGGTCGTGCCCGCCACGACTCGGACATGCGAGGGCTCGGGCTCGATCGCCGCGACGTGCCCCGGGCGTCGGCCGCGCCCCGCGGCGCTCGCGAGGCCGGCCGCGACCCCTGCGGCATCGGCGAGCCGCCCGACGACGTGTCCGCGATCGAGCAGGGTCACCGCGGCGGCGGGCGCACCTTCGTCGTCGAATGCGAACCCGCCATACGCGCCGGGCGCGAGCGGATCGTCGATCACGGTGATCAGCTCCGAGGCCACGCCGGCACCGAGCGCGAGCCGATGCGCCACCTCGGGTCGACGCACCGCGGTCGTGGTCAGCAGCGCACGGACCGCGGCGTCGATGATGCGCGCGCTGACCGACGGCTCGAGCACGACGCTGTGATCGCCATCGACGAAGCTCGCCGGCGTCGCGAGCTCGAGCGCTCCGCGAGTCGCATTCGCCAGATCGGCGGCGTCGAGCGTCTGATCGAAGGCGCCGCCCACCCACGATCGCGTGACTTCGCTGACGATCGGCCGGGTCCCGTTCCACGCGACGCGCACCGCCGCCTGCTGAACGCGGACGATCCGCTGCTCGCGGTCGTGGCCCGGCATGATCGACCACACGTGCGCGTCGTCGATGTCGAGCGAAGTCGCCCCGTAGACGATGCGACTCGAGCGTTCGTGCTCGAGCTCGGCCAACGCGTCGACCCGCGCGAGCAGCTCGGCATCGCTGAGCGTTCGCGGATCGTGCGCGAGCGGCGCGATCCGCTCGGGCACGCCGAAGTCGATCACCGGCTGGCCGATGCGCTGGTCGCGACCGACGAGCACCGCAGCTGCGTTCGCGATTCCGTCGCGCGTCAGATCGCTCGTCACCTGTTCGCGCCGCCGGCCGCTGCGATCGCGCACCGTCAACACGACGCCTTCGCAATAGGTGTGAGTAACCGCTCCGCCGAGCACGTCGCGTGCTGCGGTCGTGCGCCGGCGCATCACCGCGAGGCCATGGGCGCTCGGAAACTTGTGCGCGAGCAGCTCGACCGCGCGCCGCAGCCAGCCGCGTAATTCGTCGACCTGATCGAGCGCGGTCTGCTTTTCGTAGCTAGCTTTCGGCCCGCAGCCGAAGCCGAACAGCAACGCGTGCGCCGATGCGAGGCCGAGACTCCCGAGCACCTCGCGCCGGTTCCAACTCACGCACGCAGTCTACTTCGCCGACGCGTCGCCGTGGGCGGCGTCCAGCCATGCCGCGACGCGATTGAAGTCGGCGAACCGCGTTTGCTTGCCCTCGGCGCCGTAGAACGCCATCACGACCTGACGGTGCGCGATGATCGCGGCGGTGACGTAACAGTAACCCGCGGCTTCGGTGTAGCCGGTCTTGCCGCCGATGACGTCCCATTGCCGTTCCGCGAGCGGGCGATTTGTAGTCGCGTACTCGATCTTCGGGCGGCCGCCTTGGCCGATCACCGTGTCGCTATCGTCGCCCATGATGGCGCGCAACACATCGTCGTCGAGAGCGGCCCGTAGCGCGATCGCCATCTCACGTGCGGTCGAGACGTTGCCGCGCAGCCCGGTCGGATCGGTGATCTTGGTGTGGGGCAGCTCGAGATCGCGCGCGATGTGATTCATCGCCGCCACGAGCTCGTCCGGATTCATTCCGGCGGCCCGGCCAAGCGCGGTCGGGGCACGGTTGTCTGATGCGACGAGCATGGCGCGCAATAAGTCACGGTTTCTGAACCGCACGCCGATATCGAGTCGAGTCCGCGAGCCACCGCGGGCCACGTACGCGTCACCCTTGGTGATCTCGGTCCAACCATCGAGATCCAGGCCCTTGGCGCGTACCGCCATCGCAACAAAGATTTTCGTGGTCGAAGCGATCGACCTGATCGCATCGGCGTTCTTGCCGAAGATCTCTTCGCCGGTCTCTGCGTCGATCACGACGGCCGATTTCGACTTTACGTCGGGTAGGCCATCCGCCCACGTCGGGCGGGCGAGCACACCCATGACTACCAAGACCCCGAGTGAAGCAAGCCTACCAATGCTGGCGAAAAGCCCGAACTCGCGCATCATCAACATCGTGACAGCAGGGGTCGCCAACCGCGACTTTTCGGACCTTTGTGAGCTAATATGAGCCCTCTCGGAGAAGCGATGGAGCCGCAGCCGCCGCCCGACATGCTGATCGGCCAGACCGTCGGCAACTATCTGGTTACCCAGAAGTTGGGCGAAGGCGGGATGGGCGCGGTCTATCTCGCCGAGCACCCGGGCATCGGCAAGAAGGAGATCGGAA
>CAZDGY010000839.1:0-3366 GCA_964504685.1 uncultured Kofleriaceae bacterium
TCTTGCGGGGCTCGATCCCGGATCTGCAAATCTTGCGCGCAACGGGCTCAACCGGCTGATTTTGCGTGGCACGCTCCTCGCTAATAGATCAGCCACAGAGGTGCAACTTGGCGCATTCGGGACGAATTCTAGTGGTCGACGACGAGGTCAACGCCCGCACAGCGCTCGCCGAGCTGCTGCGTGAAGAGGGCTTTGAGGTCGAGATGGCAGCCGATGCCTTCAAAGCGCTCGGCAAGTACGAGGAGTTCGCCCCACACGTTGTGGTGACCGACCTCAAGATGCCCGGCATGGATGGCATCGAGCTGGTCAAGAAGATCCGCGCTGCAGATGATCCCGCCGCAGTCGTAGTGATGACCGCGTTCGGCGAGGTCACCTCAGCGGTCGAGGCGATGCGCGCCGGTGCAGCGGACTACCTGACCAAGCCGATCAACTTCGACGAGCTGCTCGTCGTGCTCGACCGCGTATTCGAGCACCAGCAGCTCGCGAGAGAGACGCGCCAACTCCGCGCGCGGGTGCGCGATCGAGTTGCGCCCGGTAACATCGTCGGCAGCGCGCCGCCGATCCAGCGCGTGTTCGAGATCATCGATCAGGTCGCGCCGAGCAAGGCGACCGTGCTGATCTACGGCGAGAGTGGCACCGGCAAGGAGCTGGTCGCCAACGCGATCCACCAACGCTCGCCGCGCGCGAACGGACCGTTTATCAAGCTCCATTGCGCGGCGCTCGCCGAGTCTCTACTCGAGACCGAGCTGTTCGGCCACGAGAAGGGCTCGTTCACCGGCGCAATGGCGCGCAAGGACGGCAGGTTCTCGCTCGCCGACGGCGGGACGCTGTTCCTCGACGAGATCGGCGAGATCTCGCCGGCGATCCAGGTCAAGCTGCTTCGCTTCCTGCAGGAGCGCGAGTTCGAACGCGTGGGTGGCACCCAGACGATCAAGGTCGACGTCCGGGTCATCGCTGCGACCAACCGCAACCTGCTCGACGAGATCGCGAAGGGCAAGTTCCGCGAGGATCTCTACTACCGGCTCAATGTCGTGTCGCTAGAGATGCCGCCGCTGCGCGAACGCCGCGCTGACATCCCGGCGCTCGTGAAGTTCTTCATCGATCGTTACGCCAAGGACAACGGCAAGACGATCGACGGCTGCGCGCCAGCGACGCTCGAGCTGTTGATGAACTACAGCTGGCCCGGCAACGTGCGCGAGCTCGAAAACGCGATCGAACGTGCGGTCGTGCTGTGCCCGGGCTCGACGATCGAGGCCAAGTATCTGCCGCCGAACGTCAAGCCGGTCGTCATGCCGGCCGGGATGCCGGTGATTCCGGGCGCGACGATGGCAGAGCTCGAGCGCTATGCGATCCTCGAGACGCTCAAGACGACCGGTGGCTCGACCTCGCGCGCGGCGGAGATGCTCGGCATCAGCACGAGGACGATCCAGTACCGCCTTCACGAGTACAACGAGGCCCCGCGCTCCGAGGTCGACGCCGTTCGTAAACCGGAGGCTGATGCATCACCGAAGCCCTGAGGCTGTCGACCAAACGGATGTCGAGCTCGATGACGGCGATCGGGCTCGACTGGGGGCTTTGCGCGTCAAGATCGCGCCGCAGTTGCCCGAGATCGCCGAGAGGTTCTGCGACCGGGTGGCGCCAGGCCGTGACGCGCAAGAGCGCCAGGCGGTGCGCGACGCGGTCATCGATTGGATGACCACCGGGCTCACCGGGCCTTACGACGAGGCGTTCTCGAAGAAGCGCGCGCGAGTCGTGCCGCTGAACGTCATGTGTTTCGCGATCAACGTGCTTCGCAACGAGTACGACGACCGAATCGCGACGCTCTACGATCCTAACGAGGCTCGGCTCGTCTCGAAGTCGGTCGACAAGCTACTCGACCGCGAGCTCGCCGCGCTGGTTCGAGATCACCAACGCAATGCGTTGGCCGATCGCGTGGCCGCGATCCAGACACTGTCGACGGGGTTAGCCCACGAGCTGCGCAACCCGGTCAATTCGGCCAGGCTCCAGCTCGAGGTCCTCGAGCGTCGGCTCCAGCGAGACAGCGACGGAGATCCGAAGCTCGTCGACGCCATGACCGCGATCGATCAGGAGCTCGAGCGGCTGGCGCGCCTGCTCAAGGAGTTTCTCGCATTCGTGCGCCCGTCCGAGCCGTCACTCGCCGATCGAAACATCGTCGAGCTGCTCCGCGGGGCAATCAAGGCCGAGCGACCGTTCGCCGACTCGCGTGGAGTTACGATCGAGCTAGTCGGCGCAGGCTCGCTGATCGCCTGCGTCGATGCGAGCACGCTGGTGCAGGCCGTCCAGAACCTGGTGCGAAATGCGGTGGAGGCGGCCGCCTCGGGCGGTCGTGTGACCGTGCGCGTGAGCGAGGATAACGATCACATTCGCGTGGTCGTCGAAGACGACGGCCCGGGGATTCCGGACGCGATCCGGCAGCGCATCTACGAGCCGTTCTTCACGACCAAGCCGTCCGGCACCGGGCTCGGCCTGTCGATCGTTCACAGCATCGTCGCGTCGCACGGCGGTACGATCGATATCCAGTCGACCGGGCGCGGCACTCGGTTCGAGCTCAAGCTGCCGCGCCGACCCGCGTAGCGCCAATTACCGTGGGCTGGCGCGCCTGCTGCTCTACGGAAGATCATGCGCACCTGTGTCGTCGTTGTAACGATCGCGGCGATCGCGGCTTGTACCAACAGCTACCAGCCGCCGGACCTCTCCGGCTCGGTCGCTTGCGGGACCACGACATGCGGCGACGGCCAGCTGTGCATCGATTCGACGCGCGACGGCACCGAAGGCTCGGCAAACGAGATCGAAACATTCAGCTGCGCGACGCCGCCGGCGGGCTGCGAGCTCCTCGAATGTAGTTACGAATGCCCGCACGAGGGGGTTAGCGACTGCTGCCCGCCGTGCATCTCGGACTTCTGCGGTGGGATCCCGGGCTACGACGGCATGCGCAACGTCAGCTGCGTCGGCTTCTGATTCGCGACAACGATGTCGCGGTTTCGCGCCTGCGCGCGAACCTGCAGTGCCTGCCGCGGTCAGCGCGATTTGGGGACGAGCTCGAACATGAGGCCGATCGTGTGACTGGAGTCGTCGCGCTTGGTCATCGGCATGACGGTCGCGCCGAACTTCGCTTCGAGTCGCTCTCGGTCCTCGACAATCCTCGTACGGCTGAACACGTCGCCGGCCCGGATCTTGACCATGTCGTCGACCGCTGTCGGGAAACCGCGAAACTCGACCGAGCCGATCGAGAACTGCCCGCCCTCGTCGATCTGGATCGTCACCACACCGGATCGCCTGCATTCGGGAGTCAGAAACCCGATCACGCACGTGCCGTCGGTCTCGCGCACCTTGACGTTGACGTAA
>CAZDGY010000840.1:0-3362 GCA_964504685.1 uncultured Kofleriaceae bacterium
AGTGACGATCGCGAACGTCCCGAACGGGGGCGGGCCGCTCGTCATCGAGTGCGCCGAAGGAACCACGCTGTTCGAGGCCGGCGCGAAGCTGTCCGCCGGCATCGAGACTTCGTGCGTCGGCAAAGGCACGTGCGGGCTGTGCCGGGTCAAGATCCTCGCGGGCGCCGAGCACCTCACGCCGTACACCGAGGAGGAGCGCAAGCACCTCGGCAACGTCTATCACATCACGAAGATCCGGCTGTCGTGCCGTTCGCGGGTGTCCGGAGACGTCACGATCGAGGTCGTACGCAAGAAGAAGTAGGTCAACGCGCGTGCGCTTTGATCTGCTGCAGGAACGTCACGAATTCATCGACGGTCGGTTCGCTGCCCGCTTTCAGCGAGTGCGGAGTTCCGTCGCGCGCGACGCTGACGACTGCGGGCACGCCATCGACGTTGCAGCGCTTCGCGGCGTCGGCACCGCTCGCCGTATCGATATCGTATTGGACGAACGCGATGTCGCGCAGCGCGGTCTGCACGCGCGGATCGGTGAGTACGTGATCGGTGAAGTCGTGACACGGCTTGCACCACGTCGCGCCGAGCTCGACGACGAGCGGTTGGTTCGCTTGGTTCGCCGCGGCCAACCGATCGGACAGCATCGAGCCGTGGTTCGACCCGGTCGGCCCGCAACCGATGAACAACGCGACTGCGACACAGCGTTGCAGGCTCATCGCGCTAGCGTAGCGTGGCTCGAGCGAGCTGCATGCTACGGTCACGCATGATCGCGTGGCGCAAGGTGTTCGCGCTGGTATGCGTCGCGAGCGGCGTGCTCGCGGCGCGCGCGCATTCCGCTCGTGCTTGAGGGTTGTCGCCGCCGGTCGGTCCGACCGGGTTACCTGAAGACTGTGACGGCACCGCGCGGCCGACGTGGTCCGCGACTGCCGCGATCGACACGATGGCGACGACGATCGTGTTCGACGGCGTGCATGTCGCGCTGCGCGAGACCGCGGCGACCGCGACGCTCGGCCACTTCGCGACGCCGCGGTTCGGTTGGTCGATCACCGCGGGCGGCATCGTCGCCGGTGAGATCGATGGCCGCGGGGTCCATGGCGGAGCAACGCTCGGCGGCGGGGTGTCGTATCTCGCGGTGCTCGAGACGTCGCGGCGGCCGTTCGTAGGCGTGTCGGCGACGCTCGGCACGGCGCTGATTCGCGGCATGGCCGACGATGGCAGTACGCGATCGTGGTCGGCGTGGGATCTGCGCGGCGGCGTGATCGCCGGTAAGACGTTCGGCCCGGTCGTGCCGTATCTCGCGGCGCGCGCGTTCGGCGGCCCGGTGTTCTGGTACCGCGCGGGCGCCGAGGTCGTCGGCAGCGATCGCTATCACGTCACCGCCGGCGTCGGCGTGATCGTGCGACTGCCCAGCCGCGTCGACCTCACGCTCGAAGGCATGCCGCTCGGCGAGCGCAGCGCGACACTCGGCGTGTCGCTGCACTTCTGACCTCGAGAGCTAGCGCTCGACGATCCGCACGTGGCGGATCGTCACCGGCTCGAGGGGGCGGTCGTTCGAAGCGCGCGGGACGCTCGCGATCGCGTGCACGACCTCCGGGTGATCGCATTGGCCGAAGATCGTCGACGTGTGGTCGAGGTGCGGAGCGGCGGCGTCGGTAATGAAGAACTGGCTGCCGCCGGTGTTCGGGCCGCGGTTCGCCATCGCGAGCACGCCGGGGCGATCGAAGTGGAGATCGAGGTTGAGCTCGTCGGGAATCTCGTAGCCCGGGCCACCGGTCCCGCAGCCGGCCGGATCGCCGCCCTGGATCATGAAGCCAGGGATCACGCGGTGGAACGTGAGGCCGTCGTAGAACAGCCGGCCGGTCTGGTCGTTGGGCATGGTGATCAGCCCACGCGCGAGCAGGATGAAGTTCTGGACCGTGTTCGGCGCATGGGCTGGATCGAGCTCGCAGTTGATCGTGCCCTCGCTCGTCTCGATCACCGCGAACAGCCCGGAGTGCGTCACGGCGGCGATCGCCGGCGCGAGCGGTGGCGTCGTAGCAACCGAAACATGAGACGCGTGATGGTGGCAGTGATGATGCCAAGGCCGTGCGGCGAACGATGCGATCGCGGCTACGCCTAAGATCGAGGCGGCGCCCCAGGGCGATCGAACGCGTTCCGCGAGCCGGTGGAGCATTGCAATACGTTAGCAGTCGGATTGGGCGGCGCCAGCGGATCTAGCGGATTGCGTTGACTTCGACCACGAGCTTGACCGGAAAGTCGGGGTAGTCGCCGCCTACCGTGGGCATCGACGCGATCCGGTGCACGAGCTCGGGGTGATCGCAGTGGCCGAAGATCGTCGCGGTGCCGTTCAGCTGCGGCAGCGCGGCGTCGGTGATGAAGAACTGGCTGCCGTTCGCGGTCTTGTCGTGATTCGCCATCGCGAGCACACCGGGGTGATCGAAGGTGAGATTGGAGACTTCGTCGGCGAGCTCGACCCGGTGCTCGCTGCTGTCGGGGTTGGTCGGATCGCCCGCCTGGATCGCGAAGTCGGAGATGGTGCGGTCAAAGACCTGCCCGTCGTAGAATCCGGAGCGCGCGAGGCGGGCGAACGCCGCGACCGTGTAGGGCGCATGGCCCGCGTCGAGCGTGCAGTTGATCGGGCCGGCGCTGGTGTCGATCACGGCAACGAGCCGCTCCCGCGGCAGGGCGGGTGGCACGGTCTCGTGTGCGACCGCGATCTCGCGCACCGCCGTCGGCTCGGTAAGTTGGACCGCGGCGCACTCCGCCGGCGCGTCGACTTGCGGCGCCGGACGCGTCGCGACTACCGCGATCGCGGCGAACCCAAACGTCGCCGCGCCGACTCGCAGCCACCAGCCGCGCTCGGCGACCCTCTTCAACATCGTTTGACGCTAGCAGCTGGATGCGTCCGCGCCAGCGGGTCCGGCGGTTGTCAAAGTGAACACCGTCCCCACTCAAACCACTGGAATCTATCGCGCGTGATCGATCGAGCGGTTGTCAAAGTGAACACCGTCCCCTTAGTCGAGCTTGACGGTTTGCGGCGATTCGGTGACGTCCACGCTGATCGTCCGCGGCGAACCGTTTTTCGGCTCGATCTTCAGCTGCTGGCGACCGACGGGCAGTTTGAACTCCACCGGGGCCACGTTGAACATGTTCTCGCCCAGGTCTCGGCCTTTGAAGAACACGTGGCCGTGCGTCCCTTTGATCACGATCTTGACGATCCCGAACTTCTGCATCGCCTTGAGTGTCTGCTTGATCGGCAGGGTATCGCCCGCGACGAGATCGACGGTCTGCTTGATGCTGTCGTAGCCCTGCTTCGAGATCACGATCTCGGCGCCCTTCTTCGCGTTCGCCGGCTTGTCGAGCGGAGTGTC
>CAZDGY010000841.1:0-3352 GCA_964504685.1 uncultured Kofleriaceae bacterium
ACTACCTGTTCGCGTACATCACCGACATCAGCGAGACCGGCATCTTCGTGCGCACGACCACGCCCGAACCGCCGGGCACGAACTTGAACTTGCGGTTCAAGCCGGATGACGCCGGGCCGTCGATCGAGGTCGAAGGCAGGGTGATCTGGGTCAACCCGTATCGCCCCGGCACGCCGGACAACCTGCACCCGGGAATGGGCATTCGCTTCGTCGATCTCGATGACGAGCTGCGCGATCGCCTGCTCGAGCTCGTCCGCCGGTTCGCGTACCTGTCGTAGCAATGGCGATCCTATGCGGTAGCGATCTTTCGGCGGCGAGCGCCGGCGCGCTCGACGTAGCACTCGCGCTTGCCGCGCAGCGCGGTGATCGCGAGCTCGTGCTGGTCCATGTCGTCGATAACGAAGCCGAGCTCGAAGCGGCGCGGACGCAGCTCGATGCAGCCGCAGCCGCTAAGCGCGGCGCGATCGCGATTCGCGCGGAGCTCGTAGTCGGCCCTGCTGCGCCCACGCTGTTGTCGTTCGCCGACACCGAGGGCAGCGACTTGATCGTGATCGCGGCGCACTCGTCGGTCGGGTCATCGCAGAAGCTCGGCGCGATCGCCGAGCGCGTGATCGCGACGACTCGAGTGCCGGTGGTCGTCGTGCGCGATCCAGCGCCATGGCTCGCTCACGCCCGCGGCGATCGACCGCTGCGCGTGCTGCTCGGCGTCGACGACTCGGCAGCGTGCGAGCTCGGCATGCAATGGGTGCACGCCCAGCGTGCGCGCGGTCCGGTCCAGGTCGTGCTCGGCGCGATCTACTACCCCGACGAAGCGGCCGCACACTACGGCTTGCACGCGCGAGCGCTCGTCGATCGCGATCCGGAAGTCGAGCGTCTGCTCGAGCGCGACCTCCTGCGCAAATTCGGCGACAACAAAGGTGTCGTCGCACGGGCGCGGCGTGGACTCGGCCGGATCGGTGATCACGTCGTCGAGCTCGCACGCGACGAAGCGGTCGACGTCATCATGGTCGGTACGACTCAGCGCACCGGCTTGGGTCGACTCGGCTCGGTCTCGCACGTCATCGTCCACACCGCGCCTCAATCGGTGGTGTGCGTGCCGCCGACCGCGGCGTTGCCGACGATCGTGGTGCCGTCCGTACGCAGCGTGCTCGTCGCGACCGACCTGTCCGCGTTCGCGAATCGCGCCGTGCCTTACGCGTTCGCGCTCGCCCCCGAGACCGGCGAGGTCCACGTCGCGCACGTCATCAACCCGGGCGCCGGCGATGCCGATGTCGCCGCAGACGATGCCGAGCTCACCGCGGCGCAGGACGCGCTCGCGCCGGCCGGCACTCGCACCGCGGCCGCGGCCCACGTCGTCCGCGGGGACGATGCCGCGACTACGATCGCCCAGCTTGCAGCCCGACTCGGCGTCGACCTCATCGCGATCGCGTCGCACGGCCGCAGTGGCATCTCGCGCGCGCTCGTCGGTTCAGTCGCCGATCGCTTGTTGCGCGCGACCCACGTGCCGGTGCTCGTGCTCCGCCCGACGTAGCGAGGCCTATTCTTCGTCGCTGCCGTTCGGCGGCAGCGCGGGCTCGGCGGGGACGCGAAACTCTTCGCCGAACCAGCGGCCGAGATCGACGAGCTGACAGCGCTCGCTGCAGAACGGATAGAACTTGTTCGCGTCGCGCGCAGCCGCACCCTTGCAGCTCGGACACGCGGTGGGCCGTCGCGCGGTCACGCGCTAGCTCCGGTGCCTAACCCGAGCGCGAGCGCACGTGCGTCGAGATAAGCGCGACTGACCTCGAGCGCCGCGGCCGCGAGGTCGCGATCGCCGGCCGCGTTGCCGAGCGCCGCGACGATCGCGCTCGCTTCTGCCTCCGCGGTGACATCGCGCAGCGGACGGGCCAACGCGGTCGCGCCACCGGCGACGCGCGCCGACACCATCGCACCCGTGAGCTCGGTTGCATCGCCGGCGAGCACGAGCATGCGCTCGATCTCGTTCTCGAGCTCGCGGATGTTGCCGGGCCACTGATACGCGACGAGCCGCGCGAGCGCACTCGGTGCGAGCCGGGCCGGCGGGCCACCGCGCGTGTGGTGCTTCGCGACGAAGTGGTTCGCGAGCCGCGGGATGTCGGCGACGCGCTCGCGCAGCGGCGGCACGGTGATCTTCAGAACGTTGACGCGATAGAACAAGTCCTCGCGGAACTGCTTGTTCGCGACCATCGTCGCGAGGTCTTTGTGCGAGGCCGCGACGATCCGGACGTCGACCTTGACGCCCTTCGTGCCGCCGACCGGCATCAGCGTGCCCTCTTGCAGCACGCGCAGCAGCTTTACTTGCAGCGCGGCGGACATGTCGCCGATCTCGTCGAGAAAGAACGTGCCGCCATCGGCGACGCTGAACAACCCGGGCTGATCTTTGACCGCGCCGGTGAACGCGCCGCGAACGTGACCGAACAACGCGCTCTCGAGCAGGTTGTCGTTGAACGCAGAGCAGTTCTGGACAACGAACGGCTTCTTCGCACGCGGGCCGTGATAGTGGATCGCGCGCGCGATCAGCTCTTTGCCGGTGCCGCTTTCGCCATGAACGAGCACGGTCGCCTCGCTCTTGACGACTTTGGTCAGGAGCTTGACGACCTCGCGAATCGCCGGCGCGTCACCGACGATCTCGGTGAACGGGTGCGCGAACGTCGTCGGCGGAATCGTCACCGGCAGAATCCGTTCGACCGCCGCGGCCGCGCCGGCGACGAGATCCTTCGCGCGCGCGAGGTCGACGTCGGATAACTCGGGCGCGAGCTCGGCGAGCCGCTCGGCTTCAGCGCCGGTTACCCGGAGTTGGTTCACGATCGTGGCGCCGAGTTGCGCAGCGCTCGTGTCCGCAGGCCGGGCGCCACTCGCGTATACGACGCCGACCAAGCCGCTCGAGCCGCGCACCGGCGCCGCGATGATCGCGAGCCCGGCGTGACAGCGCACGATCGTCGGGCCGGCGCTGCGCTTGGCGGCGAACCCCGCGGCGATCTGCGTGAGCGCCGCAGCACATGCCCCCGACGGTTGCGTGGCGAGCGTCGCGCACGCGTCATGCGATTGCCGGACGTAGCCGGCGCCCGTCGTCTCGGTCAGACCGAGCTCGAGCCCAAACCAGCGCCGAAGCACATCGCGCGCGAGCGCGACCTCGGGGAGCGTGTCGAAACTAGCCTCCACCCGCGACCACTATAGCGAGTTACCCACGAGAAACCCATCGCTCGGGACCCACCTCTTCGGCGGATCCGTCACGCGCGAGCTTGGCGAGGTGTGACAGCAGCGATCGCGAGGCGAGCGGCCACAGCATCCGCGGCGTGTCGCTGTAGGCGTCGGCGACGAGCTCGTCGACCGT
>CAZDGY010000842.1:0-3349 GCA_964504685.1 uncultured Kofleriaceae bacterium
GACGACCTCGATGCCGTGCTCGCCGAGCGCGCTTAGCCAGCCGTCGATCTGATCGGTCGAGACCACGTCCTCGGGCATGTGGTCGTTGACCTCGTCGTAGGTGACGAAGCCCTTCTGCTTGCCGAGCTCGATCAGCTTGTCGCGAGCGCTCGTCGCGCCGGTCGCGTTGCTGGCGCGGCCACCCTTCTTCGGGCGGTTCTCGGCCTCGAGCGCGGCTTGATCGGCTTCGCTCGCCGAGCTCGGGCGGCGGGTCGCGACCGCGGCCTCGTCGTCGTCGTCGTCCGCGAAATCAGCGGCCGGCACGACGTCGTCATCGAGCTCTAGATCTTCGGGGCGCGGGCCTTTGCCACTGGGGCTGGGCTTGCCGGGCTTGCCGGCCTTTGCTTTCGGCGGAGGCGCAAAGTCGTCGTCGTCGTCATCGCCGTCGCCATCGAACCCGTCGCCGTCGCCGGCTGGTTTGCCCTTCGCCGACGCTTTTCCGCCTTTGGCCGCAGGCGCCTTCAGCTTTTTCGCTTCGTCCTTCGGATCCTTGGCGTCCTTGCCGGGCGACTTAGCCTTCACGGCGGGAGCCTTGGCGACCACGGCGGGCTTCTTGGAGTCCTTCGGGCTGGGCTTGGTCTTCGCTGCGGGTGCGGTACGCGCCATGGCTCAATCTGCCTGCTTTCGGTTGGACATTTCTTCCGTGAGCCGCTGGGCCAGCTCGCGGTCGCCTTTTCGTTCAGCCTCGGCGAGCTGCGCCAACAGGCGCGCTCCGTCGCGATCGCCACGGCGTTGCGCGTCGACCATGCGCTGACGCATGTCGTTGCGGACGCCCATCGTCGATCGCAGCTCGAGGTTGCTCGCCATCTTCGCCAGCTGCACCAGCGGGTCCTTCGCCTCGGAATACTTTCCGGACAGCACGAGACGAGCAGTGTTCGCGGGGAGATGCACTGGTGCAAGCTCCAGGAAGGATTGACCCGCCCGAGCCTCGCGATACATGGCTTGAAGCCTAGCGTCCGTCAAGAGCCAAAAAGCCTTGTCTGCCTCGGCGCTTGCGATCAGCTTGGGGTGGTCGGCGACCAACATGACCAGCTCGAGCTCCTCGGGGGGCGGCGGAGTGGTCGAGATCGGGGGCCCAGAGCCCGGCGTTCCGTCGATTGAACCGCGCCGCCCTTCGGCGGCGCTGCCGTCCGCGGACATGCCGCGGCCGTCGTGCGCCGGGGCATTGGGATGGGCCGGCGCCGGGCGCGCTGCGTCGTGGCGGCTCGCCGCGTAGCTGCCGCGCGCGACCGCATTGCGCACGACCGCAAGCTCGACTCCTAGCGCCTTGGCCAAGGTGTCGATGATTAGATCACGCTTGATAGGGCTGGCCACTTTAGCGACGAGTCGGGCCGCATCTTCGAGCGCTCGGGTCCGGGCATCGGCGTTTGCGCGCGCCTTGCCCCAGACCTCGAAGCAAAAGAACTCGATTCCGCCCTGGGCGCGATCGATCGCGGCGCGCAGCTGCTCCTTGCCGCCGCCCGCGACCAGGCTATCGGGATCGACGCCGCCGGCGAGCGGCCCCGCGCCGCCCGAGCCCGCGTTGCCCGGCCGCGACGCGACCTCGGCTTCGACCTCGGCCTCGACGCAGATCTGGAGCGCCTGCATCGTCGCTTTGTAGCCGGCCTTGTCGCCGTCGTAGAGCAAGACGACGCGATCGGTCAGCCGCTTGAGCGTGTTGACCTGCTCGAGCGTCAGCGCGGTGCCGAGCGGCGCGATCACCTCGGTGAACCCGGCTTGGTGCAGCGTGATCACGTCGAAGTTGCCCTCGACGATCACCGCGCGCCCGGTC
Source organism: uncultured Kofleriaceae bacterium (assembly GCA_964504685.1). GTDB lineage: Bacteria > Myxococcota_A > Polyangia > Haliangiales > Haliangiaceae > JABFXX01. The sequence continues at coordinate 1,811 of CAZDGY010000842.1, forward strand.
TTCTGCATCGCTTCGCGCGCCTGCGCGAGGCCGAACAGCAGCTTGCCCTTCTTGTAGACCGGGCTCTCGGGGGAGTTGATGTACTTCGGCGGCTCGGTGCCGTCGGGGCCGGGCGCCGGCGTGCCGATCACCCGCGCGGAGAATCCGACCACGTCGCCGCCCGGGACGATCACCGGACACACGAGCCGATCGCGATAGCGGTCGTAGTAGCCGCCCGCGCGCGGTTGGCGGGCGACCAGGCCGAGCTTTGCGGCGAGCTCGAGATCGGCGCGCTGGTCTTTGAGGTAGTCGGCGAGGGCGTGCCAATCGGCCGGCGCGTAGCCGAGCAGGAACGACTCGGATACCGCGTCGCCGACGCCGCGCTTGGCGAGATACGCGCGACCCGCTTCGCCGCGCTTCGGATCGGCGAGGGTCTCGCGGAAGAACGTGGTCGCGAGCTTGTTGATGTCGAGCATCGACACCCGCTCGCCGCGCGCTTTGCGCAGCTCGGGCGACTCGTCGACTTTCGGCACCGCGACGCCGAATCGCCCGCCGAGCTGCTCGGCCGCTTCGACGAAGCTCTTGCCTTCGAGCTCCATCACGAACGTGAACACGTCGCCGTGCTTCTGGCAGCCGAAGCAGTGATAGAAGCCCTTGTCGGGCGACACGTTGAACGACGGCGTCTTCTCGCCGTGGAACGGGCACAAGCCCTTCCAATTGCGCCCGGCCTTCTTGAGCTGGACGTGCTGGCCGACCACCGCGACGATGTCGGCGCGGCTTCGGATCTCGGCGATGATCTCGTCCGCAATCATGACGCGTCGCGATCCCCCTCGGAATGCGACTCGAAAACCATGACCGATCGGTGACGCGTTGGGTAGCCGGGTTGGCCCGTGCCGAGGATCACTGGGCCGACGCCGGTTGGGCGGCGGTGGTGGGCTCGGTCTCTGCCCGCGACGCGTCGACGAGTGCGTAGACGACCAGGCCGAGCGTCAGCGCGATCCACAGGCCGAGCAGGGCCTGGATCGTACGGGTCGTCTTCGCGGCGAGCTTGGGCCCATGATCCTCTTGGCCGAGGTCATGGCGGTGCTTCTTGCGCTCGTCGGGGTGCTCCTGGCCCATAGCCGGCGCACGTTGCCGCAAGTCGCCGGCGGTGTCTAGCCTACTTCACCGACAGCACGGGCACGCCGTGATCGTCGGTGACCTCGAGCTTGTCGCCGTCCTTGCACGATCCGGAGATCGACTTACCGGACTTCTCGTCCTTGCCGATGATCTTACCGGAGGCGATCGACGTCGACGTGTGCGCGCCTACGCTTTGGTTCGACGTGTTGCCGCTCTCGACCTTGAAGTCGTAACCGGTGTCGTTGTGGATGCTGCAGTTTGCGGAGCTGACAGCGGAAATCAGGGTGGCGGAAACAAAGGTGGCGGCGACTACGAGCTTCATCATGAGGATCTCCTTGGGTATGGCCATCCGGACGAGTGGTCGCCGCCGCGAGTCGCAGGTAAAACGCCAACCATGCACGAGGTGGTGAAGGAGGCGATCGACGTCATCGTCCAGACCCG
>CAZDGY010000843.1:0-3340 GCA_964504685.1 uncultured Kofleriaceae bacterium
GCCGCGGCCCGGTTTTGGTTCGACGAGGATGCGCACGATCTCACGATCCGGCAGGCCGCGTTCCTCGCGGCGCTGACGTCAGAGCCGACCTCGATGGCGCACCGCGTTCGCCATGCCGGCAAGCTCGACGCCGATACCGTAGCGCGCGTCGACATCGTGCTGCGCGGCATGAAGAAGGGCGGCGCGATCGACGCCGGTCAGCTCGACAAAGCGAAGAACGCTGCGATGCACTTCGCGTCCGGCGCGCTGCGCGGCGAGTGACTACGCGTCGACTAGACGCCCAAGAACAAGCGATTGCCGAAGTTGCGCTCGAGCTCGGCCGCGAAGATCTTTTGCGCCGCGGCGTCGATGTCGTAGGCGACGCGCTTGAACTCGAACGTCTTCTCGGTGCTGTCGTAGATCGTGTAGCTCGCGCGATTGTCGTAGTCGCGCGGTTGGCCGACCGAGCCGACCGAGATGATGTAGCGATGCTCGGGGCGGATCACGAACTTGGTCGCGACGACCTCGAACACCTCGTCGCGGGTCAGCGCGAACGACTTGCACAAGTGCGAGTGGCCGATGAACGTGACGAGCGCGAGGTCTTCCCAGATGTCGAGGCACTTCGTCGCTTGCTCGACCGAGAAGATGTACTCGAACTCTTCGAGGTTGATCGGCGAGCCGTGACAGAATGTGACCTCGCCGTCGTTGACCTCGTACGGCAGCTGCTTCAACCACTCCATGTTCTCGGGCTTCAACTGGCGAGCGTGGAGGTCGAGCGCTTGGCGCGCGGCGTCGTAGTAGTACGAGTAGTCCATCCGGCCGGCGACCGCGGCATCGTGGTTGCCGAGGATCGTGAACGCGGCCAGCTTGCGGATCAGATCGCAGCACTCGTTCGGCGAAGCGCCGTAGCCGACGACGTCGCCGATGCAGACGTACTTGTCGATTCGCTCCGACTTGAACGCGTCGACGACCGCATTCATCGCCTCGATGTTCGCGTGGACGTCGGAGAAAATGCCAATCCGCATGGATCGAAAGGAAGATGATACCTGAAACCGGCGACTTAGGTTTGGATGAGATCCGACTCGTCTAGCTCGGCTTCGTCGTCGGCCTCATCGGCGATGAGATCGGCCTCGTCGAGCATCTCCATCGGGGTCGACGCCTCGAGGTCGCCCAGCGCGCTGGCCGCCTCGTCGGGCTCGAGCGCCTCGAAGAACCGACGCGAGAACGCCCGATTGACCGTGACATCGCGTGGCGGCGCACCCTCGGGGCGCAGCCTGACGTCGTCGTTCGCGGCACTCGACAACAGCTCGAGAGCGTGAGCCGCGATCGGGGCGATCACGCTTTGGCCGGCCGCCATCTGCTCGAGCGAGCCCTTGCCGCCTCGCACGCCGATGTGGGCCATTGCCCACGCGACGCGCTCCGCGATCTGTGCGTTGAGGTTGTCGCCGAGCCGGCCGGTCTGCGCGGCGAGTGGCATCAGCGCGGTCGTTCCGATCTGCCCGATCGCGCGGGCGATCTCGCGCCAGATCTCGGTCGGCTCGCCAAACAGCTGCTCGATCACCGCGCTCGTGCCTTCGTCGGTGTGGAGCAACGCGAGCGCGAGTGCGCAGCCATGGCGCAAGAACGCCTTGCTGCTGCCGAGACCGTCGATCAGTGACTGCGCGGCCGGCGGGCCGAGCTTGACGCTCTTGCCGAGCACGCGGACCGCCTCGGAGCGCGGCAGCTTCTTCGCGGTGCCGACGATCAGCGGAGCGGCGGCCGATTCGCCCCGATCGCACAGCTCGATCGCGGCGGCGAGCCGATGCTTCTTGTCGTCGAGCAGCGCGATCAGCTCGGGCGTCGATGTGCCATGCAGCGCGTGGGTCGGCGTCCGCTCGATCGAGCCCGACACGACCGGGCGATCTTCGCTCGCGATCGCGGCGTGACCATTGGAATGGCCGTTGAGCTTGCCGTAGACGTCGGCGCCGAGCTCGACACCGAGCGCCCTCGCCTCTTCGGCGAGCGCCTTCGCGTTGTCCGCGGCGGCATCGGCGTCGATGTCGTAGGCCGCGGGGTTCGCGCGCAACGCTTCGAACCCGGCACCGAGCCGCACGATCAGATCGCGGCGCGACCGGGCCAGACCCTCGGACACCGCGACCTGCGCGAGCTCGGGCCCCATCCACAAGCCCCACGCGACCGCGCTCTGCAGCACATGACGGCGCAGCTCGTGCCAGCGCGAGATCGGAAAGCCGCGCGCGCACACCAGGTAGTCCTCGCGCGACGGCCGTGCGAATCGCCGCGCCATCGCGATCGCGCGGCGCAGCTGTTGAGCGGTCTGGAGCTGGGCGAGCTTGTCGTCGCGGAACTCGGAGGTCTCGGTGTGCTCGAGGCCGAGCAGGTCGTAGCCGTCGCCGAGCACGAGCTCGCGAGCGCGTGCGAACGACGCTTCGGTCTCGCCGTCGGCGGTCAGCGCGCGCAGGTGATCGTCGGCGGCGCGCACGACGTACCCGACGTTGTCAGCGAGCGGCGCGATCAGCTGGACGTGGCGAATCGATTGGCCGCGCGCGATCAGCTCGATCTCGAGCTTGAAGTCGTGCGCGAGCGCATCGAGCACCTGGCGATCGTGCTCGAGCCCGACATCGAGCACCTCGAACGCGAGCTGGCGCGGGCTCGGCACCCGCAACGCCGCCGGCGGACCGATGACGAACGCGATCACCGGGTAGGTCTGCGCGCGATGGAGCAGCACCCGGATATCGAGCTCGCCGCCGAGCCCGCGCGTGACTTGCTCGTCCGCGATCAGCGCGAGCCGAACGCGACCGCGCTCGACGTGAAAGCTCGACGTTGCGCCGGTGGCGGCGAAGTCGAGCCACGGATCGGCTTGCAACGGCAGCTCGATGGTCTCGGTCGTCAACGGATCGGCGCCTTGCGGCACGATCGCAGATCCGGTCGGGCCATCGTCGAACTCGTGATCGACTTCGTGATGCGTGACGCCATTCGTCGCTGCAGCGGGTGGTTCGACCGGCGCACTCGCGGGGGCGGTCGCAGGTGCCATCGGGAGTTGCGCAGGCAGTGGCGTGTGTAGCGACGAGAACCGGCCGACCGGCGCGGTGGCCATGTCCTCGGGCGACGGCGGCGCCCCGATGGTGGTCTCGTCGGTCGTCGGCTCGGGCGCGTGCACCGGCTGAGCGATCGGGCCCGAGTTGCGGCGCGACAGCTCGGCTTGTTTCGCGGTCAGCTCACTGCGCGTGCGATCGAGCTCGTGGCGGACGCGCTCGAGCTCGGCGCGCTGCTGGTCGAGGTCGGCCTTGCGGCGATCGAGCTCGCGCTCGCGCGTGCCTTCGGGCGAGCGCGCTTTGACGAGCGCTTCTTCGGCGCGGTGCTC
>CAZDGY010000844.1:0-3331 GCA_964504685.1 uncultured Kofleriaceae bacterium
TGCGCTGCGACTCCCAGTAGATCGTGAGGTCGTCATCGGTGAGTGTGGCCCAGCCGTCGGTGGTGCCGGAATTGAGCGAGTCGACCGCGCCGAGGTCCTGCCAAGCGGCGCCCGCGCCTGCGCGGGTCGCGCGCCGTAGCGTGGCGCCGTTGCCCGAGCCGGCGTTGTAGAACATCTCGAGCCCGGTCGACGAGATCGTCGGGCCATCGACCTCCTGGCCTGCGAGCTCGGTCACCGCGACCGGGGTCGCGAAGCTCGTTCCGTCGAAGTCGCTGGTGTAGAGCCGGAACGAGTTCTTCGTCAGGCGATCGCTGACGAAGAACAGCTGGTCGCCAGCCGGTGTCCAAGCCGGGCCGCCGTTGCTGTTGACCGACTGCAGGATCGCCATCGGCGTGGCGTAGCCATCTACCGGGTTGCCGGTTGCGGCATAGAGCGTGGCCACCGCCGCGTCGCAACCGTACACCAACATCTGGCCGTCGCGGCGCAGGGCGGGCTCCCAGTTGGTAGTGCCCGCGTTGATCGTGGCGCTCAGCTCGACCGGCGTCGACCACGCAGACTGCGCGCACGCGTCAGGGCCCGCGCCATCGCCGATCGCGCCGTCTCCACCACCGCCGCCGCCGCCGCCACCGAATGGATCGAAGTCGATCCGCCCGCAACCGACCGCAGCGATCGCGACGCAGAACAGCGCAAAACGCCCCACGATCGCTAATTGTACGACAGCCGTCCCGCCACCGCCCCGGAAACAGAGCCTCGTGGCGCGTTCAGATCGCGATGCCCGCGGCCTACGGGGCGGCGAATGCTTCGCGCGTCAAGTTCCGGATCCCGTTGGCCTGCACCAACACGTTGTCCTCGATGCGGATTCCGCCGAACGGGTGGAGCTCGTCGAGCAACGCCCAGTCGACCAGTCGCGCGTGCTCGCTCGCGCGCAGCGGCCCGAGCAAGCCGTCGATGAAATAACAGCCGGGCTCGATCGTGAACACCTGGCCGACTTCGATCGCCGACGTGTTGCGCAGGAACTTGTTCTCTGCGCGGGGCGGGCGCGGCTTCATCCCGACGTCGTGGGTGACGATGCCGAGCGAATGGCCGAGGCCGTGCGGGAACAACACGCGGGTGACGCCGCGATCGACGAGCTCGTCCGCGCTGCCCTTGCCGATGCCAACATCGCGCAACACGACCGCGAGTAGCCGGTGCGACTCGTCATGCAGGTCTTCGTACTGCATGCCCGGGCGGATCTTCTTGCACACGTCTTGTTGCAACGTGTCTAGGCGCGCGACCAGCTCGCCGAACCGTTTCGCCGCCGGCCCAGTGCCGCGCGCGTACGTCCGCGTGATGTCGCTGTTGTAGCCGTTGCTGCGCGCGCCCGCGTCGACGAGCAACGAGGTATCGCCCGCGACCTTGTCGCGTTGATACGCGATGTAGTGCAGCACCGCGGCGTGGGCGCCCAGCGCGACGATGTTCTTGTATGGGGTCGTCGCGTCGTCTTGCTCGGACGCGGCGAGGTACGCGAGGTGAAGCGCGAGCTCGGAGATCCCACCGGCGCGAAACTTCGCCTCGGCTTCCCGATGGCCTTTGACCGCGCGCGCGGTCGCGGCGGCGAGGCACTCGAGCTCGTACGCGGTCTTCTTCGTACGCAGCACATCGAGCGCCGCCAAGAGGTGCACGGGATTGACCTCGCCGGGAGGCGCCGAGCCCGCGTCGCGCGTGACGACTGCGACCTTGCCGCCGGGCAGCACGTCGCCGGCGTGATTCGGCTCCACCTCGACGACGTCGAACGCGGTCCAGAAGTGATCGCTCTCGGGTGGCGCAGGTGTCTCCCAGAAATCGTCGACCACGGTGCGCACCAACGTCGGCTTCTTGCCGGCGCGAATCACGAGAAACGCGTCGGGCTCGACGAGCGGACACCAGTGGGAGAACGTCGGCGTCGGCGACAGCGGCCACCACGCATCGTCGAAGCGATTCTTGATCGTCGGCGCGCCGCCACAGATCACGAGCGCTTCGAAGTTATTCGCAGCGAGCGCGGCTTCGGTTCCCGCCTGGAGCTGCGCGATGTGGTCTGGAAACGTCGATGAGAAGCTCACTCGCGGAGCCTAGCGCGGATCGCGCTTGTCGTGATCGGAGCGGTTCGGCTACGCCCGCGATCACGGGAGAGCCACTAGCGACGCAAAAGCGCTCAACCAGGGATGTTGCAGCTGTGTTGCGCTGTTCGAGCGTGGTGGCGACCTGCCGTCGAGTGTCCGTTGTCTGCCAACTCGCGACCTCGGCGCGCCATGGTTCGCCGCGTTCGCGTCGGGCCCGAACGTTGCTCTAGGCCGGAGCATGCGCAACCTAGTTGTCCTAGCTTCACTGTGTAGCCTCGGTGCGATCGCTTACGCCGACGCCGGCCCGGGCGAGCCAGACGAGCTCTCTCGGATCGAGGACGGCATCGTCCTCGTCCACGCCGCGAACGGTACGCCTCTCGTCGCGCCGGTGCCGCCGCCGCCGACCACGACCTATGTCGAGGTTGGCGTTCTGCTCGGGGCCGATGGCTTGCTCGTCACTGCGCTCGACATCGCGGGCGGACACCGGCTCGCAGAGGGCTCGCATTTCTGGTTCCACGGCGAGCTCGCGATCGGCGCCGGCGAAGAGATCCTGTCCGCGGGGGCTGGTTCGTTCTTCCGCGTGAGCGCCGGCGTCGAGGCTCGTGGCTGCGCGATCGCCGCGCTATGCGCACGCGCGGGAATCGACGTCGGGTTCCAGGGCGCCAGCTTTGTGGGCGAGCCCGGCGAATCCGGGCAGTACACCGCGGCGGTGGCGATCCCACAGGTCGGGCTCGACGTCGGCAGTCGCGAGCTGCGACTCAGACCGAGCATCGATCTCGCGCTCGCGATGCAGGGCCCGATCGGCGCGGACGCCAAGCTCGCGCTCGCGTACTTGTTCTGAGCCTACTTGCGCTCGGGGCCGACCGCGAACGACGCCGCTGGCGTGCGCTCGATCGCGATCGCCCGGCCCTCGACGAGATCGCCGACCAGCAAGCGCACCGCGGGGACCGCGAACGGGCCGCGCTTGACGACCGCGCCGAATCGCCGAGCGATCGAGCCGACCGCATCGCCGTCCGCGCCGCGAAATCCCGTGATCGTCGCATCGCCGGAGTACGTGCCGATCGCGCCGACCAACGCCTTCTTCTGTTCGGCGGTCAGGCCGTAGCCGACGAGGACCGCGCCCGGTGTCGCCGGCAGGGTCAGCGCTTGCGACGTTCCCGCCGGCAGCGCGACGCCATCGGGGACGACCGCCGCGTCGGCCTTACCGAGACCGACCGCGGCGAGCGCCGACGCGGTATCGGGAGCCGCTTCGA
>CAZDGY010000845.1:0-3330 GCA_964504685.1 uncultured Kofleriaceae bacterium
CCGCGGTCGTCACTGTCGCGCTGATCGCGCCCGTGCCCTGATCGACGGTCGGCGCTCCGACCCACGGCAGCAGCGAGTTACCGACGTCGAGGTTGTATTGCGGAGTGGTCGGCGCGGCTTGAAAGTAGATCGACTGCGCGCTGCCGCTCGCCGCATTGAAGGTGCCCTCGAAGTACGCGGTCGAGCCAACCACGCCGGGGAACGACACGGACGCGGTGGCGCCGCCCAGGACCGGCGCGGTGCTCGTCGCATAGTCTGACGTGCGCGACATCTCCGCGTACGCCAAGGTCGGGATGTCCGTCAGCATCGATGTGAATGTCGGCTCCGCCGTGTACCCGGGCATCACGACGGTCTCGCCCGAGATGAACGCGATGCCCGATGCGATCGCAAACGCCGGGACACCACCGGGCGAGCCTTCGAGCACGAGCTCCAAGCTGCCGTGCACGCAATCGTTGGAGAGCGGAACGTTGATCGGGCTGGTCGTGCCCTGGGTGAAACCGCACGCGGTGCTGATCTTGTAGCCAGCGGGCGATGGCGTTGTCGTATCGAAGCTCGCGTTGACCGAGCCGGCCGACGTCGTGTCCTGCAGCGGCAAACCGAGCGCGATCGAGTCACCCGGCTGCACCGCGAGCACCGACGTGACGAACGCGACGCCACCGGTGAACCGCACGCTCGACACGCTACCGCCCGCGAGCACCGCGGCCTGCGCCACGCCGTTCGCGTCGGTCTGCACGGTCTGCGCGCCGTTGTCGTCGATGAACACCACGGTCGCGCCGGCGAGCGGCGTTGCCTGCGTTAGCGTCGGGTCGATGACCGTCACGGTCACGAGGTCGCCGGGCGGTACCGCATCGACCATCGCGTCGGCCGTGTGGTGACCGCCGCTGCATCCGACCACGCTCGCGATGATTAGCGCCCGTTTCACGCGTCGACGCTAACACGCCTACCGAGCGCTCGCCGTATCGATAGACCGGCCGCTGGAATGGTGCGTCACTAGCAACATGCGTTTCGTTTCCACTGTCCGCGCGCTCGTGCTGTGCACGGTCGCCACTTCCGGCGCCCCGCCGGGCATCGCTGCACCGACTCCAGCGAGTGCGATCGACGAACTGTTCCGCGGGTTCGAGCGCGGACTACCGCCGGCACAGACGCTGCCGGAGCAGAACGGTGCTTCGGCGATGTGCGAGCACAACGGCGGTTCGACGTATTCGCATCTGCGCGCGCTCGGCGACAGGGTCCCGGTCGCGAGCGCTGCGGAGCTGCCGCAGCTCGTCAAATGGGCTCGCCACTCGGACCTGTGCATCCGAGAGATCGCGATCTACGCACTGCTCTCGAAGATCGGCTATGACGAAAACCAGCTCGCGATCCCGTCGATGCACGATCCCGAGCACTACGAGTTTCACGACATCCTCGCGGCATCGCGAGCGTACTTCGATGCCAAGCACGTCGCGTACGACGCGAAGATCTTCGACGGCCTGCTACTCGCGCCATCCGCGCACGACTTTCACGCGCACTTCGAAGGCCACTGGACCGAGGACAGCGGCAACAAAGGCTTTCAGGAATTCGTCGAGCTCGCCGGCGACGAGATCCGGGTGACCACCAAGCACATCCCGGTCGATCCGAAGTGGCCCGATTCGACCGAGACCACGAAGATCAAGGACGTCACCGTCGATCACGGTCAGTACCTCGTCACCGGGGCCTGGAACGTCGAGTCGGATGCGGCCGGATACCGGGGCCCACGTATGGTGCCCGCTCAGTTCGAGTATCGGTTCTGGCAGGTGAGCGACGGAATCACCTGGTTCAAGAACGGGAACTCGCCCTACTGGAACAAGTTCCGCCGCGGCTAGACCAGGAGGCGCTGGATCGTCTCGATGACCTGGCGCAGGCGCATCGGCTTGTCGAGAAAGATGTTCGCGCCGGCTTCGAGCGCGGAGCGACGCGCGGCATCGCCACCCGCGGACACCGCGATGATCGGTACGTCGGTCAGGCCGAGCTCGGTGCGTGCGACTTGGATCACTTTTGCACCGTCGAGCACGGGCAAGTAGACGTCGATGATCAGCGCGTCGAACGTCTCTTTGCGCAGTACCTCGATCGCCTGCCGGCCGTCCTCCGCGCTGCGGACGTGAAACGACAGGCCGCCGCCGAAATCGCGGCGCGAGCTGCCTTTCAAGCCGTCGTGGATCAGGTTCGCGACGTGGCGGTTGTCCTCGACGACGAGCACGCGAAACAGCCGCGTCATCGTCTTGGGGTCGCGCTCGCGGATGCGATCGATCACCGCGCCGAGCTGATCGCGTGCCGGACCGGCCGCGAACTCGAGGCCACACCCGGCGCCTGCATCGTCGCCGCGGGTCCATCGCACGACGCCTTCGATCGAGATCGGCTCGAGTAGGCCAGGGAAGCTGAGCACGAGGTGCACCTTCGTGCCGATCGGCAGCTCGCGGTTGGTCGCGACGAACGTGCCGCCGTGCGACAGGTTCTCGGTGTAGTCGCCGACCAGATCCTCGGCGCCTTCGTATTCGACGAACAGCGTGACCGGCTCGCGATCGCTGTTGCGCTTTTCGTCGTCCGAAGGAGCCATGCGAACGCAGATGATCCCCCGGCGTGCCGGCGATCGCAAGCTTCACCCGCGCGCTTGCACACTGATCGTGAAGGTCGTGCCGCGTCCGACCGTGCTGTCCACGCTCAGATCGCCGTCGTGGTCTTTGACGATCTGCTGGGTGAGCGCCAGGCCCAAGCCGCTGCCGCCTTCTTTGGTGGAGAAGAACGGATCGAACAACCGCGGTAGCGCCTCCGGCGAAACCCCGACGCCATCGTCGGCGACCTCGATCACGACCTTGTCGTCGCGGCGTTTCGTGCGCACCGACACACTTCCGCCGCCCTTCGCGACCACCGCTTCGGACGCATTGCGCACGAGGTTCATCAGGCACTGACGCAGTTGCGCGGCGTCGACCATCGCGGCGGGGTCGTTACCGCCGAGCTCCACGGTAAGCGCGACGTGCTTTGCCGCCAGATCCTCGCGTACGAACCCGGCGAGCGCCTCGACCAGCGGGTTGATCTGCTCGTAGGCCAGTTTCGGCTTCGGCAGGCGCGCGAACGCGAGGTACTCCTCGGTGATCTGGGTTAGCCGATCGACCTCGCGGTGGATCGAGCGGCATAGCTCGCGCGCTTCTTTCGCATCGCCCGGCTTGCCGAGCTCGTCCTCGAGCAGCTCGGTGTTGAGGCCGATCGACGACAATGGATTTCGGACCTCGTGCGTGATCATCGCGGCCATCTTGCCGACCGCAGCGAGCCGCTCCGACCGCACCAGCTCGCGTTCGCGCTCTTCGATCGCGTGCG
>CAZDGY010000846.1:0-3328 GCA_964504685.1 uncultured Kofleriaceae bacterium
ATCGAGCGCGTCGTGACCGCGAACCAGAAGCAAGCCGACGCGTATGCGAGCGGCAAAGAGGGCCTATTCGGGTTCTTCGTCGGCCAAGTCATGAAGGCGACCGCCGGCAAGGCGAACCCGACGCTGACCACCGAGTTGCTCAAACAGCGACTCGCGAAGCGGTGAGGGCGGTCCGGATTGGATCGGCCAAGCCATTGATCTCCATGGCGATCGGATCAGGTGCGGTGCAACGCGCTTGACGACGTCCGCGCGATCAGTAAAGTGCGCGATTCGTAAAGGCCTTTGCGGAGCGAAGTCTCATGTACGCGGTGATCCAAACCGGTGGAAAACAATATCGAGTCGAGCCCGGCAAGACCGTGGTCGTCGAAAAGCTAGACGGCGACGCCGGCGCGAAGGTCGTGTTCGACCACGTGTTGCTGTTGTCGTCTGGTGATGGCGGCAGCGTCACCGTCGGTAAGCCGACGGTCAAGGGTGCCAAAGTCACCGGCGAGATCGTCGAGCAAGGTCGCGGCGAGAAGCTCGTCGTGTTCAAGTTCCGGCTGCGCAAGAACTACGTTCGGCGCAACGGTCATCGTCAGGACTACACCGCGGTGAAGATCGCGGCGATCGAGGCGTAAGCGTCATGGCACACAAAAAAGGACAAGGTTCGACCCGTAACGGTCGCGATTCTCTGCCGAAGATGCGCGGCGTGAAGCGCTTCGGCGGCGAGACCGTGCTGGCCGGTAGCGTGTTGGTTCGCCAGGTCGGCACGAAGTTCCACGCCGGCGAGAACGTCGGCATCGGCCGCGACTGGACGCTGTTTGCGAAGGTCACCGGCGTCGTCAAGTTCGAGCGCCACGGCAAGTCCAAGACGCGCGTTGCGGTCTACACCGCACCTGAAGCGGCTTAGATCCACCCGCCCGTGGATCGGGCTTATGATGGAACGATGGTGAGAGTCGCCGTCGTTCTGGGGATGCTCGGGCTCGCCGCGACCGCGCGGGCCCAGTCGGTCAACGTCAACTTCGGCCCGACCGATGGCGCGCCAGCGTCGACGTACGGCGCAGCAGGCGCGGTCGGCACGTGGAACAGCGTCTCCGGGAGCGCCGGTCAGACGTTCCAGCTCGTCGATCTATCCGGCGCGTCGACCTCGATCACGATGTCGCAAACGCCGACGACGACGATGCTGACGACCGCCGACCCGTCGGTCAGTGGGGACGACGCGAAGCTACTCGACACCGGGCTCGACACGACGGGCGCCGAGACCTGCCTCGCATTCAACGGCTTCACCTCCGGTACGTACGAGGTGTTGGTCTACGCGTGGACGCCGAACGCGCCGAGCGTGTTGTCGCGCACTCGCCAGGACGAAGCGGCCTCGACGATCGACGTCGGCGGGGCGTGGACCGGCGCTCACGTCGAAGGCGTGACCTACGCCCGCTACGTCGTCACGGTCGGCACCGACGGCAACTTGCCGGCGCACTCCGGGTTGGCGCCCAACCAACCCTCCGCCGCCCTCAACGGGATCCAGATCCGGCCGCTGCCGCTGGCGGTCGATGCCGGCCCGCAACCCGATGCGGCGACCGGCGGTGGGGGCGGTGGTGGTGGTGGCGGCGGTGGCGAAACCGGCGACGCGGGCACGACGCCAACTCATCACGGCGGCGGCTGTGCAGCGGGCGGCAATGGCGGGCTCGGCTCGGGCGCGCTCGTGCTCGCCATGGCGGCACTAGCGCAGCGCCGACGTCGTCACATGTCGTAGACGCGAGCGCCGAGCTTGTCGAGCAGCGCGCGATCGTGCGTGGCGATCACCGTCGCGTTGCCGCTCGCTTTGTGCTCGAGCAACAGTTCGGCGAGCGCGATCGTCCGCGCGGCATCGAGCCCGTTGTCGGGCTCGTCGAGCACGAGCAGCTTCGGTGGCCCGAGCAACGCGGCCGCGATGCACGTGCGGCGCCGTTGCCCGAGCGACATCCGCTCGATGCGCAGCTCGCGTACGTCGTCGAGCCCGAGACGAGCGACCAGATCGTCACTCGGCCCGGCTACTCCGCGCGCGGCGGCGCACATCGCCCACAGCTCGCCGCCGAGGAGAAACCCGGGTGGATCGGCGGCCTCCGGCACGTAGCCGAGCGCCTTGCGCGCCTTGCCGCGCTCGCGCGTGCTGCCCCACACCGATGCGCCGGCGATCTCGACGCGACCGTCGAACGGCTCGAGCACGCCTGCGATTGCGAGCAGTAACGTCGACTTGCCGCAGCCGTTCTTGCCGACGACGCCGAGGATCTCACCACCGCCGACGTCGAGCTCGACATCGGACAAGATCGTGCGCCCGCCGCGCCGCACGCCGAGCCGCTCGATCCGCAAGCTCATGACTTCCTCGTCAGCACGGAGACGGTCGCGGTCGCTGCGAGCGCCGGGATCCCGAGGACGCCGAGCACGCCGAGGTAGATCAGCGCGCCGGCCGCGACGACGACCGCGCCGATGATCGTGCGACCGGTCGTCGCTTGCGGGGACGCCTCGGCATAGAGCAACACGCGCGTCGCCGCGATCCCGCAGCTGACCCCGACCGCGGGCGCGGCCGCCGCGATCGCGAGCCCGTCGCTGCCGACGAACGCGATCGCTGACAGCGACGCGATCGCGCTCGCTGCAAAGTAGATCGCGATGCTGGCCTGCGCGAGCACGCGGACGCGCACGCTCGGCGAGATTCCGAGCGACATCGCGAGCACCGCGGCCTGGCGATGCGCGGCCCCGAGCGCGACGAGCGCACCGCCGACCGCCGGCACGAGTGCGACCGCGATCACCGATGCGCCGACCACCGCGGAGTGCGCGCCGGTCAACTGGTTGTTCGCGACGAACAAGCCGCCCGCGAGCCCGGCGAGCACCGCGAGGCCAACGCCGCGGACGAGCGCGTCACCGCCTTGGCGGCGCAGCGCGCGCAGATAGACCCCAAACAGCGCGCCGCCTGCACTGCTCCACCGCGGCACCTTCGCGCGGACCACCGGCGGCCGCCACGACGCGATCACGGCGACCAGGACCGTGGTCGAGAACACCACGAGCGCTCCGCGCGCGCCTTCGCCTGCGAGCCACAGCGCGACCCACGGCAGCTGCCACCACACGAGCCCGATGCCGCCGAGCGCGAGTGGGACGGCGGGCGAGCTCGGCAGCGACCGCAGGTACCGTGCTTCGTCTTGGCGCACCAGCACGCGGGCGACCGGGACGAACACGAGGAGCCAGGTGACGAGCAGGACCGCGCCGACCCCGGGGTTGTGGAGCGCGAGCTCGGTCAGGTCCTCGGGCTGCATGCCGGTGCCGCCGAACACCACTGCGGCGACGATGCTGGCGCCGAGCCAGACCCCGAGCGCTC
>CAZDGY010000847.1:0-3326 GCA_964504685.1 uncultured Kofleriaceae bacterium
CGCGCAGAACGGATCGGGCTCGGGCTCGGGCTCGGGCACGACCGCGGTCGCGCCGAAGCCGCCATCGCCGACCGATGCGCTACAGATCGCAACCACACCGAAAGGCGCGCGGGTGTTCCTCGACGGCGCTGATCAAGGCCTCACGCCGGTCAAGCTGCCTGGCTCCGCCGATCGCCACAACATCGCGCTGCTGCTCGCAGGCCACGAGCTCTACGCCGCCGAAGTCGACGGCCACGGCGCCCTCGATATCGCACTCAAGCCGGTGACGCCGCCGGGCGGACCCGCCGGGATCAAGGTCATCAAGTGTAAAGACAAAGAGCGCTACTACGTCTACGTCGATGGCAAGCCGACCGGGATGATGTGCCCGACCGAGCGCATCGGCTGCGAAGTTGGCTCGCACACGGTCGAGGTCTACGACGTCGTGACCGAGACTCGGCATAAATGGGACATCGTCGTCAAAGACACCCGACTGTCGTATCGCGTTCGCGTCGACTGATCTTCGCGCTCGCGCTGTGCGGGTGTCAGCGCGGCGAGGACCGGGTCGTCGTCGTGCGCGGCGCCGACAACGAGATCGCCGCGACTAGCGAGCGCATCGTGATCGACGGCGAGCTCGCCGAGCCAGATTGGAATCGCCGCGGCCATCCGCGCTCGTTCGTCAGCGCAGGTGAGCTCGCGCGACCGTACTCGCAAGTTCGCCTGCTCCACGACGCGACGACGCTGTACATCGGCCTGTACGCCGCCGATCAAGACGTACGCTCGACCGATCACTTCGACATCTCGATCGGCGCGTTGCAGCTCGCGGTGAATCCGAACGGCGTGGTCACTCCAACCGTGTTCGGCGTTCGCGCCGCGCACGACCTCGACGGTACGCTCGACGACTCGCACGACGAAGACGAAGAATGGCTGATCGAGCTCGCGATCCCGCTCGCCCAGACCGAGCTCGCGATCGGCGGTCGGCCGGTCAACTTTCGCGCGGCCCGATGCGACACGCCGAAGGACGGGAACACGCGCTGCGCCGAATGGGCCAGCGCACTGACGCTCGACGGGCCGGCACCGCCGTTTGTGGCGCGACCCGGAGATCTCGCGATCACCGACGTGACGGTCGTGCCGATGTCGCCGAATCGAGAAGCCGGCGAGCTCGCCCACCAGACCGTCATCGTGCGCGGCGAGCGAATCGCGAGCCTCTCTCCGACCGCGAGCACGAAGTTGCCGGCCGGGATCACCGCGATCGACGGCCGCGGCAAATGGCTCATGCCCGGGCTCGCGGACATGCACGTTCACACCTGGCGCGACGACGATCTGACGATGTTCCTCGCGGCCGGCGTCACCACGATCCGCAACATGTGGGGAAGCCCGCAACAGTTGATGTGGCGATCGCAGATCGCATACGGCGAACGGCTCGGGCCGACCATCGTCACCGCGGGCAACCTGATCGATGGCGATCCGCCCGATTGGGCCGGAAGTACGGTCCTCACGAATCCCGCCGATGCAGAAGGCATCGTCGCGACTCAGCAGGCGGATGGCTATGACTTCGTGAAATCGGTCAATCAGCTGTCGCGCGAGGCGTACGTGGCGCTCGTCGCGGCGGTGAAGCGACATGGCATGACGCTCGTCGGTCACGTGCCGTTTGCGGTCGGGGTCGACGGCGCGCTCGCGGCGGGCCAGCGTTCGATCGAGCACCTCGACGGCTACCTCGCGGCGCTCGTTCCCCCCGGCACCGCGTTACCGCCGATCGACGCGAGCGAAGCGCGCGACCGCGCGGTGCTGGCCAAGCTCGATCTCGGGCGACTTCCCGGGTTGATAGAGCGCACGCGAGCCGCTGGTACTTGGAATTGCCCGACGCTGGTCGCGCTCGATCACATCGGCTCGCTCGACGACACCGCGGGGTTGCGCGAGCGCACGACGTGGCTCGACGCGGTTCCCGCCGCGATCACCGCGCGCTGGGGACCGATCGATGGCTTCGCTGCCGAGGATTACGCGACGGTGCGCGCAGGCAACGCTCGGTTGCGCGAGCTGCTCGCCGCGCTCGTCGCAAGCGGTGCGCCGATCCTGGTCGGTACCGATACCGGCGTGTCGTTTGTCGTCCCGGGTGAAGCCTTGCACGAGGAGATCGAGCTGATGGTAGCTGCAGGAATTCCGCGCGCGCGGGTCATGCACGCCGCCACCGCCGACGCTTGGCAGTTCCTCGGCTCGCCGCACGAGGCCGGCGTCGTCGAGCCGGGTGCGCGTGCCGACCTCGTGCTGACCTCGATCGACCCGCTGACTGCCCCGCTAGCGCTCGTGCCCGACGACGTCATCGTGCGCGGCACGTGGTTGCCGCACGACGAGCTCGAGGCCAAGCTCGCCGACATCGTCAGGCGCGAAGCCCACGTCGCGCCGAGCCTGCCGCCGCTCGCTCACGAATCGGGTCACTATCTGACGACGCTCGACGGCACGCTCGTCGGCGAGGAGCGCATCGCGGTGTCGGACGCGACGATCGTCGGCACCGTCGCCGATCTCAGCGAGGCGATGCAGGCGACGTACGATATCGCTCCAGACCGCGCGAGCGTGACGGCTCGCTATCACGGCGTGACGCTCCACGCGACGGCGTCGGTCGCGGGCGGCGCGGTGGATGTTCGCGGCAATGACTTGTCGGGCCGGCCGATCGCGATCCATCAGTCGGCTCTTGCGAGTGCGCTGCTCGTCGTGCGCGGCGTCGGCGCCTCGATCGCGATCGCGCGCGGCCTCGACGGGATGCCAGTCGGCGGCAAGCGCGTGGTCACCGCGCTCGAGCTGGGCTACTTCCCGGCGGTGGAGCTCGCCTCGGCGCGCTACGCGATCGAACGCAAGCCGGACCGCGCCGGCCAGCGCGTGTTCGCGATCGCTGCCACGCGCAGCGGCAGCACCGTGACGAGCGAGCTCGTGATCGCCGCGAGTGGCGAGCTGATCGGCGAGACGACAGGCCGCGAAGTCATCGCGCTCACTCGACGCTAGTCGTCGTCGTCGTCGGGGGCATCGCCCTCGCCCATCTTCTGGCGCGGGTCGAGGCCGTACTTGCGGATCAGCTCGCGCAAGTGCTTGCGATCGATCTGAGCTTCGCGCGCCGCGGCCGACAAGTTCATCTTGTGGCGACGCATCAAGTCTTCGATGTACTCGCGCTCGAACATCTCGACGAGCTGACCCTTCGCCTCTTTGAACGGCAGGTCGGTGCGAATGCCGAGGCTCGGCGCCGCTTCACTGGTCAGCGCGTCTTCGAGGTTGATCGACGTGCCACGCGCGAGCAGGACCGCGCGTTCGATCACGTTGCGCAGCTCGCGGACGTTGCCCGGCCAGCGATGGCGAACGAG
>CAZDGY010000848.1:0-3326 GCA_964504685.1 uncultured Kofleriaceae bacterium
CGGGACCCGCGCGGCGCAGATGGTCGTCGGTATCGTGTTGATCGGCGCGGCCTTCTTCGTCGCGGAGCGGCTCGAGCTGACGACCGTGTCGTGGCTGCTCGATAACTTCATCGGCTACTTCGTCATCCTCATCATCGTCGTGTTCCAGCAGGATATTCGCCGCGCGCTCGGTCGGCTCGGCCAGAACGTGTTGCCGTTTGGCCGGCGGCAAGAGGCGACCCATGCGGTGGACGAGGTCGTCTCGGCCTGTGCGCAACTCGCACGCGGCAGGCTCGGGGCGATCATCGTGTTCGAGCGCGATGCGGCGCTCGAAGAGTTCGTCGACGACGCGACTCGGCTCGATGCCGCGCTGAGTCGTCAGCTGCTCGTGTCGCTGTTCGTGCCGGCGAAAGACAACGAGCTACACGATGGCGCCGTGGTGATCGGCAAGAACCACCGCATCGATCTCGCTCGTGCCTTGCTGCCGCTGTCGCGCGCCGATGACCTCGGCCCCGAGTTCGGCACGCGCCATCGCGCGGCGCTCGGCATCACCGAGGACACCGATGCGGTCGCGGTCGTCGTGTCCGAAGAGCGCGGCGAGATCTCGCTGTGCTTCAAGGGCTCGATCGCGCGCGACCTCGAGCCGCTGATGCTGCGGCGTGCCTTGATCGGGTTGTTCGCGGCCGGTCGCGCTGACGATGTCGCCGAAGAAGCGGCGGCCGCGGCCGAGGTCGGCAAGGCGATCGCGAGCCTCGGCGAGCCGCAAGACGACACCGTGGCCGACACGGGTGGGGCCGCATGACTCGCGGCCGGAGCGAGACGATCGGCACGCTCGGCCGCAGCCCGGCGCGTCAGACCAAAGTATCGATCACGCCGCCGCTGCCTACGCCCGAACCAGCACCCGAACGCGGCGCGGTCGGCCGCTGGTTACATGCTGCACTGTTCGACAACGTCGCGCTCAAGTTCCTATCGCTCGTGCTCGCGGTGACCGTGTTCCTGCTCGTCAACACCGATCGCGATAGCGAAATCTCGACGAAGGTGACGCTCGCCTATCAGAGCCTGCCGGCCGACAAGGTGTTGGTGTCGGACCGGCTCGAAGATGTCCAGGTCACGATTCGGGGCTCGTGGCGCCGGGTGCGCGCCTTCGACGAGCACAAGATCGAGCCGATCGCGATCGATCTATCGCGCGCGCCGACCGGCGACATCGAGATCACGCCGGACATGATCCGCACCGCATCGGGCAAGCTGCCGGTCGGGCTGTCGGTCGCATCGATCAGCCCGCGCACGATCCGGGTCGCGTTCGAGCGCAGCAGAGACAAGATCGTCGAGATCACGCCGCTCATCACCGGCTATCCGAAGCACGGCTACGTCGTGACCGGGGTCAAAGCGGTGCCCGCCACCGTCAAGGTTCGCGGCGGCGAAGGCCTGGTCGCCGCGCTCAGCGCGTTGCGCACGCGCGAGGTCCCGGTCGATGGCGCGACCGACGACGTCGTGCTGCAGACTCAGGTCGTTTCGCCAAATACGGTGCTGGTCGACGGCTCACCGCTCGTCGAGGTCCACGTCACGATCAGCGAGGAGCTCGTTACTCGCAAGCTCCCCGGCTTGCCGATCGCGATTCGCGTCACGCCGTGTCACGGCGCGGCCGGCGCCCCGCCGTGCACCGACCTCGACCCCGCGAAGTGGACGGTCGAGCCCGGCAAGGTCGACGTCACGCTGACCGGCGCGCTGCGCGCCATCGAGAGTGCGAAGGTCATCACCCTCGTCGTGAATCTGACCCCGGGCGATGGTAAAGCGCACGAGGAGCCGATCGTGATCGAGGGCGTTGGGCCTGGCATCGGCGTGCAGCTTTCACCCGAGCGGGTGAGGGTTGCGCCGGTGAAGTAGCGGTATCATCGCTGATATGGCTGCGCGCACCCTGTTCGGCACCGACGGCATGCGTGGGGTCGCGAACACCGAGCCGATGACCGGCGCGACCGTGATGCGACTCGGGATGGCGATCGCGGCGCGGTTGCGCCAGCCCGGACGCCACACCCGGATCGCGATCGGCAAAGACACCCGGCTATCCGGCTACATGTTCGAATCCGCGCTCGCCGCCGGCATCGTCCAGATGGGCGCCGACGTCTGGCTGACCGGCCCACTGCCGACCCCGGGCATCGCGTTCATCACGTCATCGATGCGGTGCGACGCCGGCGTCGTGATCTCGGCCTCGCACAATCCGTACGAGGACAACGGCATCAAGGTGTTCGCGCGCGACGGCTACAAGCTGCCCGACTCGATCGAAGCCGAGATCGAGGCGTTGATGAATTCGCCAGAGCTCGACGGGCAACGCGCTGCGCCGGCCGACGTCGGATACAACCGCAAGCTCGAGGACGCGCGCGGTCGCTACGTCGTGTACTGCAAGTCGACGTTCCCGAGTGAGCTCACGCTCGACGGCATCCGGGTCGTCGTCGACGGCGCCCACGGTGCAGGCTATCGCGTCGGCCCGGCGGTGTTCGAAGAGCTCGGCGCGACCGTGATCGCGATCCACACGAAGCCGGACGGCAAGAACATCAACGCGCGCGCCGGTGCCTTGCATCCGCAGCTGATGGCCGAGACCGTGCGCCTCCACGATGCCCACCTCGGCGTCGCATTCGATGGCGATGGCGATCGACTCGTGTTGTGCGACGAGCACGGCACGATCCTCGACGGCGATACCGTGATGGCGCTGTGCGCGACTCGCATGCTGCGCGAGAACCGGCTCGCGAAGCAGACGCTCGTGACCACCGTGATGTCGAACCTCGGGCTCGAGCGAGCGCTGCGCGGCGCCGGCGGTTTGGTCGTACGCACGCAGGTCGGCGATCGCTACGTCGTCGAGGAGATGCGGCGCAACGGCTACAACTTCGGCGGCGAGCAGTCCGGTCACCTCGTGTTCCTCGATCACGCGACGACCGGTGACGGCATCGTCGCGGCACTCCGCGTGCTCGCGATCATGTCGCGCGAAGGCAAGCCGCTGTCGGAGCTCGCCGGCGTGATGACGCGAACGCCGCAGGTATTGGTCAACGTCGCGGTCGAGCGCAAGGTGCCGATCGACCAGCTGCCGGCGGTGCTGAAGATGATCGCCGAGGTCGAGAGCGAGCTCGGCGCCGATGGCCGCATCCTCGTGCGCTACAGCGGCACCGAGAGCAAAGCGCGCGTCATGATCGAAGGTCTCGACGAGTCCGCGATCAAGGTCAGCGCCGATGCGATCGCCGTCGCGTTGGTCGCGGCATGTCGAATGTAATCACGTCAGGTCGATTGCGCCGGCGACGGGGTCCTCGATATGGATCGACTTCGCCTGCGCTGAGACCGACAGCGTCACGCCATAGTTC
>CAZDGY010000849.1:0-3304 GCA_964504685.1 uncultured Kofleriaceae bacterium
CATCCCCTGAAGGGATCACGGCCATCTGACACGATGTGTAGGATCAACAGAGCTACGCTATGCGACTGCTCCTCGGCTTGCTCGTGTTTGTCGGTTGCGTTCGGCCCACGTCACCGCTGTACGCGCGCGCGGGCACTCGACTCGGGGTTCACGGCAAGCACCTGCACCTGATGGGCTACGATCGACTCGAAGGCCTAGACGTCTACACGTTCTGCCGCACCGAGCGCAGCCGCGACGTCGGCAATCTGATCCCGATCGGCGAGCGGAGCTACGACGGCGCGTGCGTGACCTACGTCTGCCCGCCGGGCGACGACGGCCGGCGCTGCCGTGAGTAGTGGTCGGTCCGCGGTCCACTGATGACCGCGGGTGCGAGGACTCTCCCCCTCAGCCGTCCACCCGCGCCCCCACCCCGTCGGAGAACGTGGATCTCGGACGCATTTCTGTAACAAAAGACACTGAGCCGAATGGGTCGGACCGCGGCTCCTGCTGCGATCAAGGTGGCGATCGAGATCGCGATCGATCCGCACGCAGACATCGCGCATGCGGTGATGTCTTGGCCCCTCGGGAGGTTCCCCATGCAACGCGCAGTCAGTCTTGTCCGATCGACGACCAGGGCACGAAATCCGCAATGGCTGCGTGTCATGCGCACCCCTCTGAGCGTGGTCCTCGCGATCGCCGCGTGCGGCAACGACCATGGCAAGCCGAACAACAACGGCACGCCGGATGCGGGCACGCCACCGGGCAGCACCGTCGTCTACTTGACGCCGATCCAACACCTGAGCCGTGCATCGCTCGCGCTGCGCGGCGTGCGGCCGTCGCTCCAGGATCTGCAGGACGTCAGCGCGGACCCGTCGCAGCTGTCGGCGAAGGTCGATGGCTACCTCGAGACGCCAGAGTTTGGCGCGATGATCATGGACCTCCACAACGAGGCGTTGCTGCTGCGTATCGAGTACCCGCTCTACGTGCCCAACGTCGGCACGCTGCCCGACGGCACGACGTTCACGGACATGGCCGGGTCGTTCAACGAGCCCTTGCAGCTGATCCGCGACGTCGTGATGACGGATCAGCCGTACTCGAACATCGTGACCGTGCCTTACACGATGGCGAACACGATCGTCGCCGGCATGTGGGAGGTGACGCCCCTGACTCCGCCGACCGATACGACGACCTGGACGCGTGCGACGTGGAATGACGGACGACCGGCCGCTGGCATCTTGTCGACGTCCATCCTGTGGCAGCGCTGGATGTCCGCTGGCTTCAACTACGATCGCGGTCGCGCGAACATGGTGTCGCGCGCGCTGCTGTGCCACGACTTTCTCCAATCCGACATCGCGGTCGACACGTCGGTCGATCTCTCGGACCCCGAAGCGGTCGCAAAGGCGGTTCAGACCAACCCGTCGTGCGCGGGCTGCCATCAGACCCTCGATCCACTCGCGAGCTACTTCTTCGCGAACGCCGACGCGCAGCAGACGTTCAACTCGTGGCCGGCTTCGACCTACAACGCGAAGAACGTCAACCGGTGGATGACTACGAACGATCGCCCGCCCGGCTACTTCGGCCAAGCGCCGGCCGGAGTCGACGGGCTCGGCCAGGCGATCGCGGCCGATCCGCGGTTCCGGCAATGCGCCGCGATCAACTTCGCCACGTTCATGACGCAGGTGTCGCGCGATCAGCTCCCGGACGCGTGGATCGCGGATCTCCAGAGTCAGTTCGAGCAGAGCAACCTGTCGGCGAAGGCGCTCGCGAAAGCGATCGTGCTGTCCGATCAGTTCCGCGTCGCGTACGACACCGATCCGACGAAGGCCGACAACGCGGTCGGCTATCTCAAGATTCGGCCCGAGCAGATGTCGCGCATGCTGTACGACCTCACCGGGTTCCTGTGGACCACGACGTCGAGCGCGAAGACCCCCGACGTGGTCGGCTTGACCAATCTCTTGACGAGCGACTACATCGGCTTTCGCGCCCTCGGCGGCGGGATCGATTCGTACTTCGTGACGTCGCCGGTGCTGACGATGAACGCGACGTCGACGTTGACCGCAAAGTTCGCCGCCGCGGCGGCTGCGGACTTCGTGCTCCAGCACGACGCTACCGCTGCCCAGGCAGATCGCACGCTCATGACTCAGGCCGACGTCACGTCGACCGACGAGCCGACCGTGCGCGCCGAGCTCGCGTACCTGCATGCGCGGATCTACGGAGAGCTCGTCGCCACCGACGATCCGTCGATCACCACGACGTACACGATGTTGTTCCAACCCGCGCTCGCGCAGAGCAGCGATCCACAACGCGCGTGGACCGTCACGCTGATCGGGATGCTGACCGACGTCCGCAGCCTCTACTACTAAGGAGCTCCCATGAATAGACGCGATCTACTCAAGTACGGTGCCGCGGCGTTCACGCTCGGGGCGCTCGGCCCACTCCTGCGCACGCGTAAGGCGAGTGCGGCGCCCGCTCCGGCGCGCCGCTTGATGCTCGTGTTCGCGCAGGGCGGCTGGGACACGACCTACTCGATCGATCCGAAGACCCAGTCGTCCGAGATCGATATTCCGGACGGCGGCACGGGCTGCCAGGTCAAGACCTACGGCTCCGGCGGCCTCGACGCGTTCCTCACCAGCGGCCCGGCCGGAACGAGCGTCGACGCGTTCTTCAGCGCGTACGCGGCGAACACCGCGATCGTTCGCGGCATCTCGGTCGCTAGCGTCGCGCACGCCGAGTGTGCGAAGCGGATGTGCACCGGAACGCGCAATTCGACGAGCCCCGACATGGGCGCGATCGTCGCGCACGATCTCGCGGACAGCCTGCCGTTGCCGTATCTGATCCTCGGCGACACCGCATTCTCCGGACCGTATGCGGCGAGCGCGGGCCGCGTCGGGCCGACGAACCAGATCATCGCGCTGCTCGATCCGAAGCAGGCGTATCAGACCGGCAGCAGCAAGCCGTTTGCGACGACCAGTGCCGAGGACGACGTCCTGCAAGCGTACTCGATGGCGTCGGCCACCGCGACGCGCACCGATCGTGCCGCGAACGGCTACAACGCCGCGCGGGTCGATGACCTCACGTTCTCGCTGCAACACGCGCGGCTGCTCCAAGGCAAGGCCGCGAGCTTTGGCCATCGCGGCGCGACGTTGAAGCTCACCGATCAAGTCTCGCTCGGCGTGACCGCGTTGCAGCAGGGCATCGCGCAGTCCGTGATGCTCAACACAGAGCTCAAGTGGGACACCCACTCGCAAAACACCGATCAGGAGGCATCGCATCAAGCGCTGTTCGACGGGCTGGCCTGCCGCCTGCGCTTGCGCGCTCGCGGCCG
>CAZDGY010000850.1:0-3302 GCA_964504685.1 uncultured Kofleriaceae bacterium
ACGGCGTGCGCATGTTCTTCACCGGCCTCGGCCTCGCCGGCGTGCTCGGCTCCACCGCACTGCGCGCGTGGACGATGTCCGCCAGCAAGGGCGCGCGCCGCAAAGTCGAAGCGACGTTGCTGCTGTTTCAGGCCGGCGGCGTCGGATCGCTGATCCTCTACGCGCTGACCACCCGTTGGGGCGTAGAGCACCTCGGGCTGTCTGCGACCGGGGCCGCGAAGTTCATCACGGTCGTCACCGTGTTGTGGTCGATCAAGCTGCTGTGCTCGCTCGTCCCGCTGTTCATGATCGAGATGTCGCTCGGGATCGCGCGGCGCACCGGCATCGACGTGTCGAAGGGCAACGACGACGAAGGCGTCGAGCTGCTGCGCGTTCGCGACATCGGCTGGTCGGGCCTCACGCTCGGCCTCGCCGCGTCGTTCTTGATGGTGACGTGCAACGTCGCGAACCAGCGCAACATCCAGAAGGACGTCAGCTACTTCAAGACGTCGTCGCCGGGCGAGTCGAGCATCAACATCGCGAGCGCGTCGGCGGAGCCGCTCAAGATCGTGCTGTTCTTCCCCGACCCGAACGAGGTCAAGGATCAGGTCAAGGCGTACTTCGAGCAGCTCGCGGCCGCGTCCGGCAAGATCACGATCGAGGAGCACGATCGCTACGTCGATGCCGAGCTCGCCGCGCACTACAAGATCCCGCAGAAGGATCCCGACAAGAACGGCGTGATCGTGATCGTGCGAGGCGAGGGCCCCGACGAGAAGTCGCAGACGCTCGAGCTCGAGACGAACTTCGAGAACGCACGCCGCGCGACCAACACGAAGAACCTGCGCACGCTCGACCGCGAGGTCAACACGATTCTATTGAAGCTCGTCCGCGAGAGACGAAAAGTCTACCTGACGGTGGGCCACGGCGAGCTCAACGATCGCGAGACGCTGCCCGCCGACATGAAGGCCAAGGTGCTCGACCACCCGTCGACGCTGCTCAAGAAACGGCTCGGCGATCTGAACTACGACGTCAAAGACCTCGGCCTCATGGACATGTCGAAAGACATTCCAGATGACGCCGCGGCCGTCCTGATGCTCGCGCCGGTCCTGCCGCTCGCCGATATCGAGTGGGCGGCGCTGACCCGCTACATCGATCGCGGCGGTCGCGTGTTGATCGCGCTCGACCCGCGCGCCGATCCGACCGGCGTCGGCCCGCTCGAGGGCAAGCTCGGCGTCAAGTTCAACCCGGCGCCGCTCACCGATGACACTTCGTACCGGCCGACCCGCGGCAACCTCGCCGATCGCCGGCTGTTCGTGGTGACCAACCAGTTCTCGGCCCACGCGTCGATGACCGGCCTGTCGCGCACCGCGGACAAGCGCGGTCTGTTGTTGATCGATGCCGGCACGCTAGAGGACGTGCCGTTCACCGCGACCGCGAACCAGCCGAAGAAGACGGTGATCCTGCGTTCGATGGAGTCCAGCTGGGTCGATCTCACGGACAGCGACGACGAGCATCGCTACGGCATCGAGGCTCACTTCAAGTTCGATCCGACCAAGGAGAAGCGCCAGCGCTACACGCTCGGCGTGGCGGTCGAGGGCCCGAAGGTGGCCAAGACTCCCGAAGAGATCGCGGCCGACACCGAGAAAGCCGCGAAGGACGCCGCAAAGGCGGTCGCCGCTGCGAAGACGGACAAGGAGAAAGAAAAGGCTGCGAAGCCGAAGGACGTCGCGAAGGACAAGGACGGGTTCCGCGTCCTCGTGTTCTCGGACGTCGACTTGTTCGGCGACCTGATCATGTCGAACGCCGCCGGCCAGCACCAAATGTCGATCGTGTCTGACCCGCTGCTCGATGATGCGGTCAAGTGGCTGGTCGGCGACGAAGCGTTAACCGGCGATGTCCAGATCGAAGACGACATCGCGATGGATCACACCAAGAACCAAGATGCGTTCTGGTTCGCGCTGACGATCTTCGGCGCGCCACTCGCGATCGTGGCATTCGGTTTGATCGGCACGTGGCTGCGCCGCCGGCGCAATCGCAAGCTCGAGGTGAAGTCATGAGAGGAGCATTGATCCACGGCGTTCTGCTCGCCGTGATGTTGGTCTACGGCTATCGCACGTGGACGCGCGACACTTCTACGAAGCCGACGATCGGTACGGTCGTGCTGTGGGACCGTGCCGAGAGCGACATCGTCTCGATCGAGTACAAGTCCGATAAGAAGGAAGTCAAAATCGAGCGCAAGGGCACCGGCGCCGATGCGTACTGGTGGGGCACCGCGACCACCACGACGACCGAGAAGAAGAAGCCGTCCGATCCACTCGCTGGCTCGGACGCCGCCGCCGACACCGAGGTCAAGAAGGTGAGCGAGTTCCCGCTTGGGGATGCGGCGACCGACCTGATCACGCGTTACACCGCGGCGCGCGCGCTGCGCGACCTGGGCGCGTCGAACGAGAAGCAACTCAAAGACGACAAGCTGGCCGACTCGAAGTCGAGCGTGACCGTGACGTTCAAAGATGGCGCGCGGACGTTTACCGTCGGCGGACCGGTGTACGGATCGGCGGACAAGTACGCGCTCGATACCAAGTCGAACAAGATCTACATCCTGGCGAAGGAGCTGCTGAGCGGGCTCGAAGGCGGCGAGAGCACGCTGCAACTCGTCGATCCGCGCGGCTTCGTCCTCGACAACATCGACGAGGTCACGATCACCGCCGGCGACCATTCGCGCGTCGCACGTCGCGTGACGAAGGCCGGCGAGGACGGCAAGGCGGTCAAGACCTGGGGCGATGCCGATTCGAAGAAAGCGAACCAGACGGTCGCGAACTACATCGAGGCAGCGAACAACCTCAAGCCGACCGCGTACCAGTCCGACGTCAAGATGACCGAGCTCACGCCGATCGTGGCGTTCGGCTATCGCGATGCCAAGGGCGGCAAGCTCGGGACGATGACCCTGTATCGCCACGAGAAGCCCGGCGTGTTGCCGGACGGCGCCGAGCTCGATCCGGCGAACCCGCCGAAGGGCGAGATCGAGTACTTCGTCGTGACCGAGAAGTCGCGCGTGCCCGGCCTCGTCAAGAAGGACGCGGCGCAACGCACCGAGCAAGATCTGGAGGCGGTGTTCACCGCGAAGGCCGACGAGGAGACTGGCGCTGGGTCGGGCTCGGGTTCTGGTGCAGGCTCGGGCTTGGGCGCGAAGTCGCTTGATCCGAAGGGCAACCCGTTCACCGGCCCTGGCGCGAAGAACGCGCTGCCTCCGGCTCCGCGAGCTCCGGAGAAGCCGGCAGGTGGCGGCAGCGCGGCTCCGGCTCCGGCTCCCGGCGCGAGCAGCT
>CAZDGY010000851.1:0-3288 GCA_964504685.1 uncultured Kofleriaceae bacterium
CTCGGCCGAGTCGGTCGAGCCCGCCTCAGGCAGCATCGCGATCGCCTGTTCGCGCGCTCGCCGTCGCGCCGCGCCGCGCCGCGCCATTCGCCAGCGATTGCGCACGACCGCGCCGAGCCATGGCCGAACCGGGCGATCGCCCTCCGGCGGATGCTCGAGCGCGTCGACCGCCGCATCTTGCAGCAGGTCGTCGGCATCGCCCGAGACGAGCGCGCGTGCGAGCGAGCGCAAACCCTCGAGCTCGCCGAGCACCGCGTCGCGGCTGGTCGCCATCGCCTACACCATGCCGCGGCTGGGCGAAGTGTTGGCGACAATCGCCATGGTCGTGCGATCATTGCAACGTGGCACCCGTGCGCGGCGCGCTCGCGATCGTCGCGCTGGTAACCGGTTGCGGCCGGGTCAATTTCGACCTGCCGCCCGCGAACGACGGCGGCGGCGGCGACGGCGGCGACGACCCCACGCTGGTCGGCTACTGGCGGTTCGACGAAGCCAGCGGCAACGCTGCCGCAGACGCATCGGGTCACGCCAACAACGGCACGCTGGTCGCCAGCCCGAACTGGGTCGCCGGCAAGGACGGCGGCGCGCTGCAGTTCGACGGCGTCAGCCAGTACGTCGACATCCCCGGTAGCGCGTCGCTCGATCACCTCGCGGTCAAGACGATCACCGCGTGGGTCATGCTGCCCGCGAACCCAACCCATCGCGGGATCGTGTTCGGCCGCGACGCGAGCCTCGGTTGCGGCTACGGCCTGTCGATCCAGCCAAACAACTCGATCCTGTTTCGCCAGTGCTTCGCGGGCGATGGCGACTGGCAAACCGCAGCGGGGAGCGTGCCGGTCGGCAGCTGGCATCACGTCGCGGTCGTCTACGACGATGGCAGCTTGACGAGCACGCCGACGTTCTATCTCGACCACGCGGTCGCGTCGTTCACGACGATCCAAACGCCGGCCGGGCCGATGGAAGACGACAGCCTGATGCCGGTCTCGATCGCGGGTAATGGCGTCGATACCACCGAGGGATTGACCGGCGTCGTCGACGACGTCCGGCTCTACGATCGCGAGTTACTCGCGAACGAGATCAGCGCGCTGCCGTAGCTACGACTTCTTCGCCGCGAATACTTCGTCGAAGAACGCCCTCATCGCCGCCCACGACCGGGCGTCGGCCTTCGGGTCGTAGGCGCAGCCGGTCGATGGATCGCTGCCCGCGGTCGCGTCGGTGAAGCAGTGCACCGCGCCGCCGTACGACACGAGCTGCCAATCGACCTTCGCGTCGGTCAGCTCTTTCTGAAACGCCGCGAAATCGGCCGGCGTCTCGTGCGGATCGGCGGCGCCGTGCAGCACGAGCAACTTCGCCTTAATGTTCTTGCCGTCGCCCGGCACCGGCGAATCGAGACCACCGTGAAACGACACGATGCCGTTGACCTGCGCGCCACTGCGACCGAGCTCGATCGCGGTCGTGCCGCCGAAGCAGTAGCCGATCGCGGCGGTCTTCGTCGCGTCGACCTTCGGGTTCTTGATCATCGTGTCGAACGCCGCGTCGACGCGATCGCGCAGCAACTTGCGATCGCCCTTGAACTTGCCCGCGAGCGCGCCGGCCTCTTCCTTCGTCGTGGGCCGCACGCCTTTGCCGTAGATATCCGCGGCGAACGCGACGTAGCCCAAGCCGGCGAGCATGTCGGCGCGCTTGCGCGCGTTGTCGTCGAGCCCCATCCACGCATGGACGACCAGCACGCCGGGCCGTTTGCCCTTCGCGGCGTCGTCCCACGCGAGGTAACCCTCGAGCGTCGCGTCGCCTTGCTTGTACTCGACGAGCTGGTGCTGGACTTTTGCGTGCGCGGTGGTCGCGGCAAACGCGACGAGCAACATCGTGATCAACGGCTTCATGCGCCGCATCCTCGCAGATGTCGGGGCTATTCGGGTGGCGGCGCGTTCGCGACGAGGCCCACGACGACCGTAATGTTGTCGTCACCTCCGCGATCGTTGGCGAGCTCGATCAACGTCTCGGGCAGCCGGCGGTACCAGGTCATCGCGACGATCCGCTCGAGCTCGGCGGCCTCGACGTAGTTCGACATCCCGTCCGAGCACAGCACGAAGCAGTCGCCCGGCGACAGCGGAACGCTCTTGACGTCGGCGTCGGTGTCGCGTTCGAAGCCGATCGACCGCGTGATCACGTGGCGAAACTTGCTCGACTTCGCATCTTCTTCGGTAATCGCGCCGAGCTTGAGCTGCTCCGCGATCCACGAGTGGTCGTCGGTAAGCTGGGTCAACCGACCGTCGCGGAACATGTAGCAGCGCGAATCCCCGGCATGGACGAGGTTCGCGCGCCCGCCGTGAACGAGCAGCGCGGTGAGCGTCGTGCCCATGCCACGCAACTCGGGTTGTGCCCACGCCGCATCGTGGATCGCAGTGGACGCGCGCCGGACCGCTTCGCGCATGACCTCGAGCGCGGGTGAGAACACGACGACGCCACCCGGCTGGCGCGGCAGCGTCGGCTCGAATCCGCTCGGCGCATCTTCACGCGCTGCGGCGGCAGTCGACAGCATCGGCTCGGTCGTGCGCGCAGCCGCTTCGCGCGTTCGACGCAACGCCGCATCGAAGTCGTCGCGCGACGCCGCCAGCTCGCTGCCGAGCAGCTCGACCGCCATCCGACTCGCCGTCGCGCCGCCCTGGTGACCGCCCATGCCATCGGCGACCGCGAGCACGCCGGTGGTCGGATCGACGAGATAACTGTCTTCGTTGCGATCGCGCTTCTTGCCCGGATCGCTCTGCCCCCACGCCCACAACCTCACAGATGGTCTCGCTGGCACATCAGTAGTCCGCACTCCGTTCGCTGATGTTGCCGTCCTCGCAACGCAACAGCTTGCCCTTGCCCTCGACCTTGGTGAGTAGGCTCACCGGACGCGTCCACAGCTTCGCGCCGTTGCGCAGCGTATCGCGCGCTTGGTTCGCGTCGAGATCGGTGCCTTCGTGAATGTGGCGGAGCAACAGCTCGCTGCGGTTCTCGAAGTTGCCGTCCTCGACGACGATCACCGGCTGGCCGCGGTTGGTCAGCATCTTCAACAGCTGATCCTTCACCTTCTTGAACTCGCGGCTCATGATCTCCCAGTTGCCCGAGCGCTCCTGGAAGCCGAACGTGTAGAACTTCTGGTCGATGCAGAACTCGAGCGTGAAGAACTCGTCGAGGAACGTGATGTCGTTGTAGAGCTTGCGGACCTCGAACAGCTTCTGGCGGCCGAGCCCGGTCCGGCGATCCCAGTTCTTCTTGAGATCCATCGAGTCGCACTCGTCCCAC
>CAZDGY010000852.1:0-3274 GCA_964504685.1 uncultured Kofleriaceae bacterium
TGCCGCTGTCGCACGACGAGGTGGTCCACGGCAAAGGCTCGCTGATCTCGAAGATTCCGGGTGACCCGTGGCAGAAGTACGCGTCGCTGCGCTTGCTGTTCGGCTACCAATGGACGCTCCCCGGCAAGAAGCTGCTGTTCATGGGTGACGAGCTCGGCGTGTGGGGCGAGTGGAATCACGACGCGGCTCTCGACTGGGCGGTTGGCGGTCATCCCGCGCATGCCGGCATCGCGAAATGGATCGGCGATCTCAACCGCGCGTATCGCGAGCATCGCTCGTTGCACGTGGGTGATTGCGATCCGGTCGGGTTCACGTGGCTGGTCGGCGACGATCGCGACGCCAACGTGCTCGCTTACGCGCGTACCGGCGAGCCCGGCGATCCGCCGGTGGTGATCGTCGCGAACTTCACGCCGGTGCCGCGCGAGGGCTATCGGCTCGGCGTGCCGGCGGCCGGCTATTGGCGTGAGATCCTGAATTCCGACGCGACGATCTACGGCGGTAGCGGCATCGGAAATCGCGGAGGGCTGGACGCCGACGCGACCCCGTGTCGTGGCCACGCTCAGTCGCTGGTCGTGACCGTGCCGCCGCTCGGCATCGTCGTGCTCGTCGCAGGGACAGAGGAATTCTTGTCAACCGCGCGGCGGAGTTGATCCCCCGCTAGTGGAAGTTCTTGCGCCAGACATAGCCGGCGACTATCGCGGTGATGCGGACGTGCCCATCCGCATCTTTGGTGCCCGCGAATGCGGTCCACATGTCCGGCGGTGCGGGGATGTCCACGTGCATGTAAACGAGCGTCTGGGTCTGAGCGAGCTTCTTGAGCTGCGACTTGGCGGGGAAGAGCAGAGCCGGGAGCTTGCGCACATCTTCGACGCTCCACGTTCCGAAGGTTGCGTTCCACTCCGCGATCTCGGCGCACTTGAGGAACGCCGCCAGCTCCTTTGCCTTCACGGTGCCCGCGGAGCCCCAGCGCTTGCGACACGCCTTTGCCGCCGTGCTTGGCGCCATGCCATCGCCGCGATCGTATTTGAAACCTGCGTAGGTTAGCGGCGGCGAGATCATTGCGGCCGCGGCGACGAGGTCGGCATCGGCGTCGTCAGCCTCAGCGGCTGGAGCGATCTGCGCGAATGCGGTCACCGCGGCTTCGAGCTCTTCGGCGCTCGGGGTGTCGGCTCGCGCGGTCGTCGCGAATAACAGCACGCCGAGCGTACCCGCGAACGTGATCCGGTTCATCGGCTCGCCACGATCAACGTCATGATCGAGATCCTACTACGCGAAGCTCGCAACCCAGAGTCGACGTTCGTCGCGATGCGATGAAACTCCGCCACGCTCCGCGTGTCTGTTGGGATGCGGACAATAGCGATTGTCACGATCCTGTCTGCGTGTAGCGCGGTGCCACCACCGCCGCCTTCCGCACGCGTGGCGCGATCTCACGACATCGCGAGCAGCCTCGCGTTCTTGCGCGGGTGCTGGGTCTATTGGTCGGTAGATTGGGGCTTCGATCTGTGTTGGACGCGCCCGAACGGACACTGGGTCGGCCATTCGACGTCGTCCGGGTCGATGGGCGTCGCGTGGGACGTCGACTTAGACGTCACCGAGCACAACGGACAGTTGGCGGTGACCTCGGTCGTGCACAAGGCTCGTTGGTGGGACTCGTACGTCGGGCTCAAAGCTACGAGGATCGAGCCATCGCGAATCGTCTTTGGTAGAGGACAGCATGTGTTGGACCTCAAGCTCACGAAGGAAGACACGCTCGAGCTGCGAGTGCGCTCCGGCAAGCCCCGGCCCGGAGACGACGTGCCCACGGTGATGAGGTGGTAAACCGGCCACGGGTGGCTCTAGTCTAGTCGTCGTGCCAGACGTAGCCGGCGATGATCGCGGTGATGCGGACGTGCCCGTCCGCGTCTTTGGTCCCCGCATAGGCGGTCCAATACTCGGGCGGTGCAGCGATCTGCATGTGCGAGTACACGAGCGTTTGCGTCTGCGCGAGCTGCGTGAGCTTGGCCTTGAACGGGCGGAGTAAGTCCGGCAGCTTCCCGACATCTTCGACGCTCCAATCGCCCGCGGCTTGCCACTCGCCGAGCTGGGCGCACTTGAGGAACGCCGGCAGATCCTTGGCCTTGACCGTTCCAGCGGAGCCCCAGCGGTTGCGACACGCCTTCGCCGGTATCGGCGGCGGGTGACCGTCGCCGAGCTCGTACTTGAAGCCGGCGTAGGTCAGCGGCGCCAAGATCATCGCGGCCGCGGCCACGAGGTCGCGGTGGGCGACGTCAGTGCCGGAGGCGTGCGCAACTTCGACGAACGTCGTGACGGCGGTTTCCAGCTCTTCTGCGGTCGGCTTGTCAGCGCGCGCGTTCGTCCCCAACCACAGGAGGCCCAGCGCCGCCCCGCCGAGCGTGATCGCTTTCATCCGGTCGATCCTACACGCGAAGTCGCCAGCCGGCTCGTGGTGTAAAGTCAGCGGACCTTGTCAGAGAAGTGGATTTGCATCCACGGGCACTTCTACCAGCCGCCTCGCGAGAACCCGTGGTTGGAAGCGATCGAGCCTCAGCCGAGCGCGCGCCCGTACCGCGATTGGAACGAGCGGATCACCGCCGAGTGCTATCGCCCGAACGCATCGGCTCGCGTCGTCGATAGCCAAGGCGTGATCATCAACATCGTCGACAACTATCAACGGATGAGCTTCAACGTCGGCCCGACTTTGATGTCGTGGCTCGACGCGTACGCGCACGACGTTCACGACGCGCTGCTCGCAGCCGACCGCGCGAGTCGCGATCGCTTCGGCGGCCATGGCTCGGCGATGGCGCAGGCCTACAACCACATGATCATGCCGCTCGCGACGCCGCGTGATCGCACGACGCAAGTGCGGTGGGGCATCGCTGATTTTCGCCACCGCTTTGGTCGTGCGCCCGAAGGCATGTGGCTGCCCGAGTGCGCTGCCGATACCGCGTCGCTCGAAGCGCTGGCGGCGGAAGGCATCGCGTTCACCGTGCTCGCGCCGTATCAAGCCAAGGCGTGGCGCGCGCCCGGCGGCAACTGGAGGACCGAACCGATCGATCCGGGACGCGCATATCGCTGCCCCTTGCCATCCGGTCGATCGATCGATCTGTTCTTCTACGATGGCGCGACGGCGCAGGCGGTCGCGTTCGAGCGGCTGCTCGCCGACGGTCACCAGATCATCTCGCGAATGACCGCGCGCGGCGATATCGAGGGCGGTGGGCCGACGTTGTGTCACATCGCGACCGATGGCGAGACCTACGGCCATCACCATCGCTAT
>CAZDGY010000853.1:0-3269 GCA_964504685.1 uncultured Kofleriaceae bacterium
TCGAGGCCCAGCCGTCGGTGGTTCCGCCGGTGGTTCCGCCGCTGATTCCCCCGCTGACCCAGACGAGCGCTCAGGACGATTATTCACCGGCCGCGTTCGGCG
Organism: uncultured Kofleriaceae bacterium; assembly: GCA_964504685.1. GTDB lineage: Bacteria > Myxococcota_A > Polyangia > Haliangiales > Haliangiaceae > JABFXX01. The sequence goes on from CAZDGY010000853.1 coordinate 103, forward strand.
GCAACTTGCGCGTGGATCTGCAATGCGCCGATTACTTCGCGACCTACGACAGCGGATTGCGCGTGACGATCGACGGGACGCCGAGCTCGTTCGTCGCGATGAACGGCGAGATCGTGACGAGTTACACGCGGCACGGCGTACCGATCGACAGCTGGGTACCGACCGACGCGGGTTACGTCGCGACGCCGGGTCGTCACCATGTCGACGTCTCGGCACCCGGTTGCGGATCGTACTCGACCGAGCTCGACGTGCCGACGATCGGGCCGCGGTTCATCGAGGGCCGGCTCGAGACGACCGGCCCGGCGTTGCGAGGCACCGCCGCGGCGCCGAATGGCTTCACGAACTTGCTCGGCGCTTACGTCACGATGCGCAGCGGCGAGCGCGGTGGCATCGCGTTCGGCCAGCAGAGCATCGGTTATCGCCTCGATCAGACGCAGTTCACCGGCCTCTACTACGCCGCTGCATTCGAACGCCGCCACTTCGTAGTCGGCATGGACCTCGAGCTCGGCGCCGGAACGATCGCGGGCGACGTTCAAAACGAAAGCGCGACCGTCGACGCACTGCACAGCGGCGGACGGCTGCGGTTCGGCTATCGCTTTCCACTCCACGACCTCGCGATCTCTGTCGGCTCCGGTGTCGGCGCCGACATCTGGTCCCTCGCGAACTGGCACGGCGCGGACAACGTGCTCGCGAAGCCGAGCCCGCTCGAAGGCGATTGGTACGTTCCGCTGTGGGCCTCGGTCACGTACAAGCCGAGCTGCAACTGGGGCGTGCAAGTCACCGCGTCTTACGACTTACAGCCGACTGACCCAAGCGCGAGCGAGCCGACCGTCGAGGGCGGCATCATCTATCAGCCGAACGACGCCTGCTCGCAGCCGGTGGGCGTGACCGTTCGCTGATGGTGACGCTGTCGCTATTGTCAACTAACCAGAAACGTCTCAGCCGCCAACCTTGCGGATCCGTTATTGTTTCTTTGGGGACGCTGTCGCTTTTGTCAACTAACGCTGCACGGTGACAAACAGACAGCGTCCCCAATTACTCGCCCGCCCCGGTGAGCTCGCACAATCCGCCGCTGCCGGTCGCCTCGCACTGCCGGCTCGCCGTGTGGCCGTCGCCCACGCACACGTCATGATCGGGATCGCATCGCTGGCGAGCGACCTGTGCGCTCGTGCACACGGCATCGGGATCGCAATCGGCCTGCGCCTGACACGCATGACCGTGATGTGCGCTGACTTGGATCTGCGTCATCCCACGAGGCTTCGCCGCGGGCGGCGCGGCGGAGATGCAGGCGAGCAGCACGGTTGTCAAAGTGAACACCGTCCCCAGGTAAGTGCGCGTCATTCGTGGGACCCGGGGGAGCTCGCGGTTGTCAAAGTGAACACCGTCCCCGGTCAATTGCAGTCGCCGCTCTGGCATTCGCACGCGCCGGTGCACTCGTTGACGATCGAGCCGGTCGTGAAGAAGTCTTTGATCTGGCGGCGCGTCGCCGGCTGCGTCCGCGTCAGGTCGTGCATGCTCGGGTCCTGCTGTGGCGCTGGAATGTTCGTGGTCGGCGCGGGCGGAGCACCGCCGTCCATGATGATCATCGCGCTGCCGCCCGCGAGCGGCGTCGTTTGCACCGTCATGCCCCACGGCGTGAACGGGGTCGGGCCGAGCACCGGGATGCCCATCGTTCGCGCCTGCCAATAGCTGCCGATGTTCGGAACCTGCTCGTCGGACAGCGCGATCTGCATGAGCAGCTGCTTGGCGGGCACGCCGGTATCGGTGCCCGCGAGCACGCTGTTCGAGATGCCCGAGGCTTCGGTCTTGTCCCACCGCATCTGGAACAGACTGATCGCCATCGTGTCATCGAGCGAATCGGGATAGCCGCCGTTCAAGATCTCGCGGTACTGCGGCCAGTCGGCCGAACGGTCGAGCAGCATCGAGTAGTTCGCCGCGCCGACCCCGAGCACCGCGCGCGTGATCGTCGGCTCGTACGCCATCACCGACGTGCCGAGGATGCCGCCTTGCGAGAGCCCGTAGTAGTTGACGATCGTCGGATCGACGAGGACCTTGTTCGCGCTCGCCGCGTCGACGAACAGCGTCTGCGCGAACGTCGTGCGCATCGCGGTCGCCAGCGTGACGTGATTCGCGATGCCTTGCTCGAGCACTTCCATCACCTCGTCGGCGCGATCGAGCTCGTTGAGCGCTCGACCGACCGCTGCGGTGTCGTTCTGCGACATCCCGCGCATGTCGGTGCCGACGAACACGTTGCACAGCTCGACCGCAGTGGTCTGTTGCACGCTGTCGGCGGTCTCGGTCGAGTCGCCGAGCAAGCCGTGGCCGTACATCACCATGCCGACCGGCGTCGGCGAGGTGTACGCGCACGCGGGCACGATCGCGGTGAACGGAATCTGATAGAAGCCCTGCACGGTCGGCAGGCCATCGGCGTCGCGCACCATCACCGTGCCGGGGTCGACGCTGCCGCCGTTCGACAAGAACAACGGCGCATCGAGTGTGCCGATGATCTTGCGCTTGATCATCATGCCGTCGTCGATCGGTTGATCGACCGTGATCGTGTAGGCGATCGGGTGGGTGGCGAGCGCGGCGATCGTGCGATCGCGCGTCGCGATCATCTCGCGGTGCAGGAAGTCGTCGGACGCGACCGTGAAGTCCCACGCCACGACAAGGTTCGATGCGTCATACCCCGCGGTCGACAGCGCGGTCAGCACGTCGCCGAACCGCGGACGCATCGCTTCGAGCAGCGCGTTGTCGGTGTGCTTGCCGTCGCGCAGCGCCGCGAACCCCGCTGGGATCACGAGGTCGCTGCCGTCGGCGGCCTTGACCGCAGTCGTCAGCGCGACTGCATAGCGATGGCCGCTGGTCAGGCGCATCGCTGGACGCAGGAACAACGCCTGCTGATCGAGCTCGGTCGCCTGCGAATCGATCTCGGCGAAGTGAGGCACGCGCTCGCCGGTCGTCATGTCGAGGATCACGGTCGGGCTGTCCGCCGCGATCGACGGATCGTAGTCGGTGAGCGTCGGCAAGCCGTCGACCGAAAACCCAGAGTCCATCGACAGCACGATCGGAGCGGCGGGCGAGAATCCATCGGCGAGGTTCCACATCGCGGGATCGGACGGGTCGCCTTCGAAGTTCTTCGGCAACGCGCCCATCGGAATCGCGAGGTG
>CAZDGY010000854.1:0-3268 GCA_964504685.1 uncultured Kofleriaceae bacterium
CGGCTCCCGATCATTCGCGCGCGCATCGGCTGACAAGCAGCTGCGGATCCTGCAGAGCTGGCGCAAGGGCGATGCGGTGCGCCGCCTCGCGCTCCGCGCGGTGGTCAGCCCGCTCAAGATCGCGCACTTCGACAGCCCGGAGCTGTATCGCCAGCTCGGCTGCGTCTACGACTCGAGCGTCAAGGCGGAAGCCAAGCCGGCGTACATGCGCGACCGGGTGCATCGCGGTGACAAGCTCGGCGGCGATCTCGCGGTCGAGTGCGATGTCGTCGTGATCGGCACCGGCGCGGGTGGCGCGGTGGTCGGACGCGAGCTCGCCGAGGCCGGCCTCGCGGTCGTGTTCGTCGAAGAGGGTCACTACTTCGATCGCTCGCAGTTCACCGGCCGGTCGTTCGACATGCAGCAGCGGCTGTATCGCCGCGGCGGCTCGACGTTCTCGGTCGGCAACGTCGCGATTCCGATCCCGATCGGTCAGAGCGTCGGCGGCACCACCACGGTGAACTCTGGCACCTGCTACCGCACGCCCGAGCGCGTGCTCGAACATTGGCGGACCGAGCTCGGCCTCGGCGAGCTCGGCGCCGACGCGATGGCGCCGTACTTCGATCGGGTCGAAGCGGTGCTCGGGGTCGAACCGGCGAAGCGCGAGCTGCTCGGCGGCAATGGCCGGGTGATCGCGCGCGGTTGTCGCGAGCTCGGGTTCACGAAACACGGGCCGCTGCGCCGCAACGCTCCGGCGTGCGACGGCCAAGGCGTGTGCTGCTTCGGCTGCCCGACCGATGCGAAGCGCTCGACGAACGTCTCGTACATTCCACTCGCATTACGCGCCGGCGCCGAGCTGTTCACCGGCGCGAAGATGACGCGCGTGATCGTCGAAGGCGGCCAAGCGCGAGGGATCGTCGCGCACACCCCGGACGGCACGACGCTGACCGTGCGCGCGCGCTCCGTCGTGATCGCATGCGGCACGTTGACGACGCCACTCGTGCTCGGCGCGCAGCAGTTGGGGACCGCGAGCGGCCAGCTCGGCAAGAACCTTTCGATCCATCCCGCAGCCGGCGCGCTCGCCGAGTTCGACGAGCAGATCCTGCCGTGGAACGGCATCCCACAGGGCTACGCGATCGAAGACCTGCACGACGAAGGCATCCTGTTCGAAGGCGCGATGGTGCCGCTCGAGCTGTCGATGAGCATGACCCAGTTGATCGGGCCCGACCTCGTCCGGCTCGCCGAGAGCTTCGACCACGTCGCGAGCTTCGGCTTCATGGTCTCGGACACGTCGCGCGGTCAGGTGACCGAGCTGATGGGTCAGCCGGTGATTCGCTACTGGCTCGGCGACGCGGACATCGCGCACATTAAACGCGCGCTCGACGTGCTCGCGCAGATCTTCTTCGCCGCCGGTGCACGTCGCGTCCACTTCCCGATCGCCGGCTTCGACGTCATGGAGTCACTCGCCGATCTCGCGGCGATGCGCCGCGCGAAGGTCAACGCCTGGGATCTCGATCTGTCGGCGTATCACCCGCTCGGCACCGCGCGGATGGGGCGCGATCCGGGGAGCTCGGTCGTCGATGGCGATCACCAGCTGCACGACACCCGCGGACTCTACGTCGTCGATGGCTCGGCGGTGCCGTCCGCGCTCGGCGTCAACCCGCAGGTCACGATCATGGCGCTCGCGACCCGCGCTGCCGAGAAGATCGCGGCTCATCTCGGCTGAGCTCACGGATTTCTGAGAGGCGGGCTCGGGTTTCCGCGCGGTTGCGCCGGCACGACTCGTGCTGTGCACGACGGTGTGCGTGCCCTCGCCCTCGGTCTCGTCGCATCCCTCGCAACTGCTGCCAGCGCCAGCCCGTTCACCGTCGGCGTCGCCGGCGGCCGGGTGCAAAGCGCGAGCGACTCGACCTCGTCCCCGAACGACGACTGGCAGCTGTGGGCCCGGCTCCACGTCTGGCGCGGGCTGTCGACCCAGCTCGAGTGGCACAAGCTCGACAACGACAACGCGGTCGCGATGGGTACGGTCAACGCGATCGCGATCCTCGACTTGCTGCACGGCGCATGGGTGCCGTTCGTGCTCGCCGGCGTCGGTGTCGATTACGGCAGCAACACGAGCGCGCCCGGCAACGGCGCGGATATCGCGACCGGCGTCGGGTTCGAGTACCGCAGCCCGGGCGGCGTCGTCGTCGGGATCGACGCGCGGATCGGCGTGCGCTCGGTCAGCCAGCCGCAATACGCGTTCCCCGGATGCGACATCTGCGCGTTCCAAGCGCCGCCCGACACCGCGCTGGCGAACGTCGAATACCGCGCGGTGCGGCTCGCGGTCGGCCTTCACTTCTAATCAGCGCTAAGCGCGCGTCTTGCGCTGACGAATTTCTGAGAGCGCGCCGCGCGATTCTCACTGCTTACACCGGCACGAGTCGTGCTGAGTGCGACCGCATGATCGGGAACCGACTGTTAGCTTCGAGTGTTGCCGTGGTGTCTGCGTTGTCGGCGGTCGCAACGGCGAGCCCTTTTTCCGCCGGTGTCAGCATCGGTCGCGCGCAGAGCGCGGATGACTCCGACAACACCGATCCGAACACGACGTGGGGCCTGTGGGGGCGGATGCGCGTCGCGGGGTTGTTTTCGACCCAGCTCGAGCTTTACAAGTACGACAACGTCGACGGTGCTGCGATGGGCTCGTTGCACGGCGTCGCGATCGTCGACTTGCGTCGCCACGGCCACCTGATTCCGATCGCGCTCGCGGGCGTCGGCTACGAGTGGACGAACGGCCAACAGAGCGGCTTCGACGTCGCAGCAGGTGTCGGGCTCGAATATCGGACCGATGGCGGGTTCATCGTCGGGCTCGATGCCCGGCTCGGTACGCGTTCGGTGTCGTCACCGGACGAGCCGCTCGGCTGCAACGAGTGTCTGTACGCCGCGGCGCCGACCGATTTCCGCAACGGCGAATATCGCGCGGTCCGCCTCGCGGTGGGCATGCACTTCTGAGAACCGGCGCCGCTACAGCGCCACGTGCTCGTGCCACGTCGCAGCGGGACCGGGACCGAACCGAATATCGCGTAGCACGTCGACGACGCAGCTCTGGGTCGCGCCGCCGAAGTCGCTGTTCTGCGGGTTGAGGTAGCCGACCGCGCCCTGCGCGTCGACCGCGAGCTCGATGTCGATCGCGAGGTCAGAGATGCCCTGCTTCGCGAGCGGACGCGTACACACATCGAGCCGCGCGCGCACCTTCGCGATCCCGCGCTCGAGCTCGCGACTGCGGGTCGACACGCCGCCGGTCGGCGCG
>CAZDGY010000855.1:0-2162 GCA_964504685.1 uncultured Kofleriaceae bacterium
GGGTTGCTCGAGCGGGGCGAGGACTGTGACTCGACCGATCCGAGTTGTGTCGCGTGCGAGGTCGCGTGCCGCGCGGCGAACGACTGCCCGACGACCGCCTATGCCTGCGGGGTCGACGGGTTCTGTCACGCGCCGAGCGGAGACGTTTCTCCGCCGACCGCCGCAAGCGCGTTACTCGCGACCGATGTCCGGATCTCGGACATCGATGGTGACGGCATCGGCGACGTGCTCGCGCTGTCGAACACGTCGGTGGCCGTTCGGTTCGGCGACTCGCACGCAGCGTTGTCCAGCTCGTACTCGACCGCGACGCCGGCGCAGACGGCGACTCCTGCGCTCGCCGATCTCGATGGTGACGGCAGGCTCGATGTCGTGATCGCGGGCGCGGATGGCCTCGTCGAGCTGGCGTCGCCGTACGGCACACCGTCGCCGCAGATCTCTCGTATTCCGCTCTCCGATCCGATGGGCAATACGTTCTCGGCCGAGGCGATGTGGCGAATCGACGATACCGTCGTCGGTGCGCTGCTCTCCAACGGCGACGGCCCGATGCAAATCGCGGTGCTCGCTTTCACGTCGGACGGGATCGTGCTGACCGGCGGCACGCTGTGCGACAACTCGCGCAGCGCGACCGACTTCTCGATCGCCGATCTCGACGTCTACAACGCGAGCGCGACCGACGCGGTGGTATCGGCGCCGACCGGTAGCGGCGCGACGCGCAAGGCGTGCGTGATCGCGATCCACATCAATGGCTCGGCCGCAACATTCGCTGACATCACGCCGGCCGGCGCGGCGCCGCAGCGCAAGCTCGTGTTCGCCGATCTCGATTTCGACAACGATCCGTGTCCGTCGTTGCTCGACTCCGACGCCGGCGGCGCCGGGCTACGCGTGTGGGACGGGGCGATGGCCGGCGGCCATTGCACGCTTGCTGCGACGACGACGACGTTGCCCACCGGCGACAACGACCCGACCACGGTCGCGATCGGGCGGATTCCGTTACAGCCCGGCATCGCCTTTGCGGGCAACGATGCGCTCGTGCTGTCGACCGGCATCGATCTCTACGTCGCTGGTTTGCCACCGACGCTCGCGCCAGTGTTCTTCTCCGAACGCCGGCTCAACGCCGTCGTCGCCGGCGACCTCGATAACGACGGCAACGTCGACGCCGTACTGTCGGCCGAAGGCGAGGACGATCTCGACGTCGTCTACCGCGTCGTCAACGGCTGGACGCCTGGGTTCATCGTCGCTCGGCTCGATACCGCCGGCGTCGTGACCGCGATGACGATCGGCGACTTCGACGGCAACGGCGTGAACGATGTCGCGTTCACCGAGCACTTGCTCGATCACGATCGGCTCTCCGTCGCGTACGACACGCCCGGCCGGACCCAAACCACGATCGCGCAGGGCACCCTCGATCGCGCGATTTCGCTCGTCCCGTTCCAGCTGCAAGACTCGACCGATCCGGTCGGCGTCGTCGGTGATTTGATCGTCCTCGACCAGCAGCAGGGTGTCTCGACGCCGCAGGCGGTGAGCATCGTCGAAGGCAGCCCCGACCGTACGATGCTCGCGTACTTCGATCCGCGGCCGAGCAGCGATCCGCCACCTCACTACGCTTATCGCGCTGTCGTCGCCGGCGACTTCGTCGCCTCGCCGGGCGCGAGCCAATTCCCGGATGTGCTCGGATTCGCGCCGGTGCTGTCCGCGACCAGCGGGCTGACGATCAAGATGTTCCGGCTCGATGGCACCGCAGCCGGGCTCGATCCGAACGATCCGCTCGATCACGCCGACGGCGTCGCGATCGCTGGGGTGACGTACTGCAGCGGCGACCAGACGGCGAGCGGCCCCTGCGTAGACGATGCGGTGTTGATCGCGTGGTCGACCGCGGCGAGTCATGACGTCGTGATCGGCGTCGATCGCGAATCGCCGCCGCGAGCGTTCGTGATCGATCCGTGGTCGGCAGCCCCGAGCGCGGTCACCGCGACCGCCGTGACCGCGAGTGTCCCCGCCGGCGCGACGATCCGGTCGCTGCGCGCGGTCGACCTCGACGGCGATGGCACCCCGGAGCTCGTCGTCGCGTTCGCGCCGGCCGTGGATGCACCGGCTTCGGACCCCGGACTCATCCTCGCGTGTGCGGTCGCGCATCAGCGTGTCGAAAATGCCGCGCGATTCGA
>CAZDGY010000855.1:2172-3265 GCA_964504685.1 uncultured Kofleriaceae bacterium
CGTGCTCGGATGCTTCCGCAGGGACGGTGGCGTTTCGCGATCCGACGACTCCGGCGTCGATCGGCACGCCGTTAGTCGCGCTGTGTCACGATGCCACCGGCGATGGCGTGTTGGTCCGGATCGACTCGTCCGCCGGCAGCTACACCGCAACGGTGATCGCCTCGGGTCTCGCCGCGCTGCGAGCGATCGAGGTCGGCGATGTCACCGGCGATGGCGTCGACGACATCGTCGCGCTGCAAGGCGACGCCGGCTCGCGCTCGATCACCGTACTGGCGCAATGCAGCTCGCGCGATCTCGCATGTCAGCAGATGGCGGTGCAGCCATGAGCCGCTGGTTAGCCGTCGTCGTGCTCGCGGCAGTCGCCACGCCCGCGTACGCCGACGAACGCGCGGTCGCCGAGGGGTTCTTTCGGTCGGGCGCGAAGGCGTACAGCGCGCAGAGCTTCGAGACCGCCGCTCTCGAGTTCGAGCAAGCGTACGTCATCCTGCCGTTGCCGGAGATCGCATTCTCGGCGGCGCAAGCGTATCGCCGCGCGTATCGCATCGCGCAGAAACCGCAGTTCGTGCGGCGTGCGGTCGAGCTCTACAAGATCTACTTGAGCAAAGTGAAGGCGGGCGGCCGCGTCGGCGATGCCGCGGACGGGCTCGGCGAGATGGAACGCGAGCTCGATCGGCTCAAAGCGAGCGGCGCGCAGCTCGCGGGCGCGGCGCAGCCGACCAAGACCCAGCTCGGGGTCAGCGTCAACGTCGCGGACGTTCGCGATGCCGGCGCGGTCCGCGAAGTCGGCGAGGGCCCACACGAGGCGATCAAGGGCCTGGTCGCGACGATCGACGGCAAGGCGGTCGAGCCGTTCGCGCTCGCCGACGTCGAAGCGAAGCCGCATGCGATCTCGGTTCACGCCGATGGCTATTTCCCGGTCGACAAGCAAGCGCTCGCGGTCGAGGGCCAAGCGTCGCTCGTCGAAGTCGAGCTCGTGCCGATGCCGGGTACGCTCGTCGTTCACACCGAACCCGACGCGCACCTCGCGATCGACGGTCGAGCGATAACCAGCGCGGCGCGGCTGCCGTTCGACGTCGCGTCGGGCACGCATCGC
>CAZDGY010000856.1:0-3262 GCA_964504685.1 uncultured Kofleriaceae bacterium
TAGCTTCGAGTACGGCGCGGCGCAGCCCTCGGCCGATCGATCGCAACCGGTTTTGCGAGGCAAGCGTCGGATCGCCTTGCATCAGCGCCACCGCAACCCGCAGCACGTCGGTCGCGCCGCGCAGGTGCGATGCAGTCGCGAGCGCCGCGGCCGATCGATCGGCGCTGACCAGCCAGATCCGCGCGAGTGCGTGAGCTCGTCGCGCTGCATTCGGGATGCGCGCGGGCAGCCACGCGATCGCCTTGCCTCCCATCACATCGATCACGGCTTCGATCTCGGCACGCTCGTCGGGCGACGCTTGCGCATGGCGGGTGAGCAGCTTGCCGAACCGCGCTTGCGCGACGACCGCGACATCGATCGCGAGGTGCAGCAAGGTCAGCTGGGTCTGGCCGACGTGGTTCGCGCCTGGAGTCGCCGGCAGCGCGAGGAACGGCTCGGAAGCGGTGACGCGGCGATGGCAGATCGGACATCCGCCGTAGCTCACGCTGTCCCAGCACCGCCGACAGACGAGATGGCCGCACGGATCGAGTGCGCCGATCGTCTTGTGCTCGCCGCACCACGGGCACGGCTGCTTCGGTCGTGCGCGCAGCCACGTCACGATCCGCGCCGCGTACGCGCTCGGAGGATCGACGCCGAACGTCGGCGAGGCCGCGCGGAGCCGCGAGACCGGTCGCGCGACTCCGGCATGCGCGGACAGCGTCGCGACCAGCCACTCGCGGAGCTCTTGGATCGCCTGATGCGGCAGCCGGCGGATCGTGATCGCCAGATCGAGGCTCAGCACGTAACCGAGCTGGACGAGGTCCTCTTCGAGCTTGTCGATGTCGACATCGCGCGAGGGCCGGGTCGCCGCGCTCGCCACGCTATCCGGATCGAGGACGACCGTGCTCGTGCGCGCTAACAGAAGCGTGCGGATCCGATCCATTGAGAGGGTGGGCGGAGAGTGGCTGCGCTACCGGATCGAATGGAAGCGAAGCGCAGCCGGAGCCGCCCAGCGAGACGATATCACTGTTAGTGCTTCGCGAGCACGCCGATCGCGGTCGCCGCGGCGACTCGAACGGTCCCGCTCTGGTCGGCGAGCGCCGCGACGAGCCCGGCCGTCACGTGACGCGCGGTGCGGTGTGCGTTCGCTGCCGCGACGCGCTGGCCTTGCGGTGCCGCGCCGTTGGCAACGAGCTCCGAAAGGCCCTTGAGCCCGCGCGCGTCGTCGAGTGAGCCGAGGTCCGCCCACGCCTCGATCACGTCGCTGGCATGTGGGTCGTCGGGCGAGTGCTCTTCGCCCTGTAGATCGGTGGCGCCGATCGCGGCGAACACCGCGATCGCGTCGGGAGCGTCGCCGGCATGCGCCAACAGGCGCGCGGCAGCTGCGCGGACCCGGCGATCCTTGTCGCCGATCAGCCGCTTCGCGAGCGGTAGCGCCGCAACTTTGCCGACCGCGCGCATCAGCTGGTTCGCTGCACCGGCGCGCACCGCCCAATCGTCATCGCCGATCGCGCGCTCGATCGCCTGAGCGGCGAGCTCGGGTCGCGTGCGCTTGGCCGCGATCGCCGCGTCGAGCGCGACGACCGGATCGGGATCGCCGGCGAGCGCGACGAGCTCGGCATCGCGATGGGCCGCGATCAGGATCGCGACGCCCGATGTCCGGACCGCTCGCGCCTTGTCGCCCAACGCCGTCTTCGCGGCCGCATCGAGGTCGCCGGTTCCGATCTGCGCGATCGCGGTGGCGGCCGCAGCGCGCACCGCCTCGTCCGGATCGGTCTGGCGCTTGGCGAGCACGTCGCCGGCATCGCGGTCCTTGATCTGTCCGAGCCAGTGCACCGCGGCCGCCCGCACGCGCGGGTCCGCGTCGTTCGCTGCCTTCTCGAGGTCACCGGCGGCGAGCTTGCCGACCTTCTTGCCGATCCCGTCGACCGCGATCCGCCGCGCCTCCGGGTTCTCGCTCTCGAGCATCTGGCTCGCGACCTTCGGCGCTTGCGGGAACGCGCGAAGCACCGCTATCGCGGCGGTCGCTGCGACCCGGTCGTCGTCATCTTCCATCCGCTTCGCGACGGTCAGCGCGAGCGACTCGATCTCGATCTCCTGCACCGCCTGGATCGCGGCGATCTTGAGCTGGACCGAAGGCGACGCGAGTGCCTGGTCGAGCGTCGCGGTCGCGAGGTCGCGCAGCAGCTCTTTGTCGTCGTCGCCGCGCTTGTCGCGGTATCCGCTGTAGGCCTTGACCACCGTAGCCGCGTCACCCTCGGCGAGCGCGGCGCGGATGCGCATGCCCCACAGGCCAGCGTCATCCGGGTGGGTGGCGAGCCCCTCGTCGGCGGCGTGGGCGGCGCCGGAGTAGTCGCCGTTGTCATAGAGCGCGACCGAGTGCTGCGCGTGATCGGCGCAGGCGGAAAGGGCGATAATCAACACAACGCGACGCATTGCGTGGAGCATGACACGGAGTCAGTGCGCCCCGTTGCGCTGGCGGTTACAGCGGACGGGCGGTCGGGGCTGCGCTCGCACCGCACACGGCTTGCGGCATCGCCTCGAGCACGAACCCGCTGCCAACGCACATCTCGGCCGGGAAGATGACCGCCTGATCAGTCGTGTTCGTCCAGGTGCACTGCAGGTGGAAGACGTCGCCCGGGTTCACGATGAACGGCGCGCTCGGATCCCACTTCACCCACGGCGTATTGAACGTCTGCTCGCTCGACCATCCCATGTCCATCGCCATCATCTCCGTCGTCGAGTCGGGGTGGATCAGCTCGGATAGCTCGCTGGAGCCGTATTCGTGCATGTGGTTCCCCCACATGAAGAAGCTGAGCTTGTCGGTCGACGTGCAATACGCGTCGCTCGTATACGTGGAGTTCGGTGGGATCGAGAACCCGTCCCAATTGACAGCTACGAATCCAACCGGGGGCAGCGGGTGGGCAGGATCGCCGTACTTGATGTCGACCACCGACTGCGCGTCGAACTCGGAGTCAGTCGCATTGATGTAGTGCGCGTTCGCCATGATCGACATTCCGGCCGGCAGATCGAACGCCAGGCCGTCTGGCAGCTTCACCACGTTGCTGCCGTTGCCTTCGCCACCGATTGCTCCGACGAAGTTCACGCTGAGCATGTCATCGGTCGTGCAGATGCGGCTCGTCCCGACCTTTTCGTGAATCGAGGTCGCATAGAGCGTGAAGTGGTGCCCGCCTTGGGATTGGTAGCCTTCCATGTCGACGACCTGGCGATCGCTATCCGACGGATCCGCCAGCCACTGGCACAGGTTGTCGTTGTCGCCCGG
>CAZDGY010000857.1:0-3255 GCA_964504685.1 uncultured Kofleriaceae bacterium
GTGTGGCGATTCCGACACGTGGAGCTTTCGGCTGTCGACGTCGGCGACCGCGTACGTCGAACAGCTCGGGGCGTCGTGGGCGGAGCTCCACGCGATGGGCGTGTTGCTCGTGGACGGAGCGCTGACGTGCATGCCGGCCAAGCGCGACTGCCCGTTGCCGGATTCGGCGGCGCAATGGGTCATCGCGTGGATCGGGACCACCGGTGCGACCGAAGCCACGATCGCGCCGCGTTGGATCGCCGGTACGCCGGTGGCGCCCGAGCGAGCGCTCGTCCTCGTCGAAGGCCGCGAGGTCGAGAACACCGGCCAGCCGCGCGCGCTCGTCGCGTACAACCCGACCGCCGAGTCGATCGGAACCGGTGAGCTCGCGCCGCGGCTCGACTGCGCCGGCTTCGCCGTGTGGAGCTCGCCCGCCGGCGTCGCGGTCGTGGACCAGAAACGCGCGCGCTGGGCATGGAGCTACGTGGCGAGCGATTCGCTGTTGCGCGCCGACGGCGCGTGGACTCCGCCCGTGGCTTCGGTCGCGTGTAGCGGCAACCGGATCGTCGCGACCCTCGGCAACGGCATCGGCATGGCGGTGACGATCGAGCCACACAGCGGAGCATTCGTTGTTACGAACGCAGCTCCGTAACCGACGTCCACGATCCGCAATCGCTGCTTAACATTCCGGACGCGAGTGGCGTGGTAGCACCGCGGACATGAAGCACTACGTCGTTATCGGCATGGTCGCGTTCGCAGCCGCGTGCGGCGGTGGTGGTGGTGGTGGTGGCGGCGGTGGTGGCGGCCCCGACGGCGGCCACTCGATGCCGAGCGAAGGGATCTCGCTCGCAGCAGCCAACGTCCACCAGATCGGCTCGGTCGGAGGCCAGACCGCGGGCGCCGGCCATCTGCTCGTCGCCGCCGACATCACGCTGACCGACGCCGGCGTGAAGGCGGCGGCGCTCGATCCCCAGCTGTTTGCGATCGAGACCGACGCCGGCGTCGCGTTTAGCGGCAGCGCGCTGACCGCTGGCTATCCGAGCGGCTGTCTCGCGACCGCGTCGGTCAAGCCGGGAGCCCACGGCTCGTGCAGCGCGGTGTTCGAGGTCGACTCGAACATGCTGAAGGCGCTGACCTACACGCTGCCCGACGATACGGTCGCGAGCGTATCGATCACGCTCGGCGCCTCGACCGCGATCGGCCAAGCGTGCGACGCGACCCATACGTGCCCCGACGGCTACGACTGCACCGGATCCCCGACGACCACGTGCGAGCTGCGGTGCTCGACCTCGACACCGACGGCCTGCGAAGACGCATACCCGGGCCCGGGGACCGCCGCGTGCTTCGCGCCGGGTGGCAGCGGCTCGCAGGCGTACTGCGTCGTGACGTGTAACAACAGCACGCCGTGCCCCGGCATCCTGATGTGCAGCTCGACCACGACACAGGACGGGCTCTGCGGCGGGATCCCGCTGTGAATCGCGACGATGGTGGCTCGAGCCGCCGGCCGGTGGACTAGCCGCTCGTCGTTACGCAGCTCGCGGTCGACTCGCGCAATGGGACTTACGAGCGGTTTTCGCTCGAACGCAATCACGGTGTAACGAATCGGGACTGGCCGCGCGTGGTCTCGAATTTGCTGACGAGCAGCATCATGAACCCCGCGAAGCTTTGCTTATTTGCCGCCGCCACCTCCGTCCTCGCGATCGGCTGCACGACCGATTCGAAACCCGATGACCCCGCGTACTCGCAAAGCGGTGGTGGGAAGAGCGACTCGGCGTGGTCTCACCTCGACTTCCAGAGCGTCGAAGGCACGACGATTCGGGTCGACTATCAGATCACGTCTTCGACCTCCGGGAACGGCGCGCTGTTCCTCCAGACCGCGACGCCGGTGTGGATCAACGTGCAGCGCGACGACCTCGGTGACGCGAGCGGCGTGCACGTGTGGATCGGCGATCAGACGTACCCGAGCAAAGAGGGGTACGACGCCGCGTCCCAGTTCCACTCGTTCCTGCCGGGACCGCAGGCGAACCTCGACCTGTACCGAAGCGATGACGACACGCGGTTCACCGGTCAGCTCGCGACCGGCCTCGAGGCCTCGAACTATACCGAGGGCGACGACGAGGCTTGGTACGACACCTATCAGTTCGCGATCGTAATCGACGATGCGTGGCAGACCGATCCGGTCAGCGGCGGTCACAACTTCGTCGCGAAGGACTTGTTCCAGTAGGAAGCACCGCAGCTCGGCTTGTGAGACCGTCCTGGTTCACGTCGACAGGAGCGGTCATGAAAGCGGCAGTCATCGGGTTCGCGGTTGTGGTTGCGGGAGCGAGTGGGTGCAAGAAGGCGGCGAACGATGCGCCGGCGCCGACGGTCGTCGAGGGCAAGCCCGCCCAACCGGAGCCGGTCAAGCCGGAACCGGTCAGGCCGGTCGCGCCGGCTGCGCCGCTCGCCGGCGAAGCGCTAGCCAAGTTCTCGCAGAGCTGCTGGGATGCATTCAGCGCCCAGAAGTGGGACGCGTTCGGCGGCTGTTACGCCGATGACGTCACGTCGACCGCGCTCGGGATGCCGCCGAACGTCGGCAGGTCGGCGGTGGTGGCCGACGCCAAGGCGTGGCTCGCTGCGTTCCCGGATGCGAAGTTCGAGCCGCAGCTCGTGCTGGTCAGCGGCCGCACCGTGACCGAGGTGCGGTGGTTTCGCGCGACGCAGTCGGGGGCGCTCACGTTGCCGAGCGGAACCGTGCCGGCGACGAACAAGCCGGTGAGCTTCCTCATGCTGCATCAGATCGAGCTCGGCGATGCGAATCGCGTCAAGCGCGAGGCGTTCGCGTTCGACGTGGGCACGCTGCTGCTCCAACTCGGCAAGGGCCCCGGACCCGGCCGCGCGTTGCTCGATAAGCCGTGGCCGGGTGCGCCGATGATCGTGATCGCGAAGGACGACGAGACGGAGCGCAAGAACGCCGCGGCGATCAAGGCCGGCTACGACCAACTCAACAAGCGCGACTTCAAGTCGTTCGACGCGTTGATGGCGGACGACATCGTCGAGTCGTTCAACAACGAGCCCGCAGACACGGTCGGGAAGAAGGCCGTGCAAGAGGAGAACAACGGCCTCATCGCCGCGTTCTCCGACATCCGCGTCGACGTCGATACGGTGTGGGCGGCGGGCGACTACACGGTCGGCTTCGAGCACGTGCGCGGCACGAACGATGGCACGCTGGGCCCGCTCGTGAAGACCGGCAGAAAGCTCGACTGGACCGCGATCGAGATCATCCGGTGGAAGGAC
>CAZDGY010000858.1:0-3248 GCA_964504685.1 uncultured Kofleriaceae bacterium
TCGGGTTTTCCTTTCCGGTCGTCCCCAAGGGCCAAGCGCGTGATAACGGTCTCGCCGCCGGCGGCGCAGTTGCAGCCGACGCACGTGATGTTGCCGTCGGAGCGCACCGCGACTTGGCCGCCGATGTACACCGTGCTCGGCGTGACGACGTTGCCTTCGATCAGTTGATTCGAGCTGCCCTTGGTCACCGAGCACGTGCCGCTAGGCGGCGGCGTCAACGTCGCGCACATCGTCGTGCTCGCGACTGGCGCGTCGACCGGTGGCACGACGCCATCGCCCGGGATGCTCGAATCACTGCCGGTTCCGGGATGCGATTTTGAGCAGGCAGCGACGAAGGCGATGGCGACGAACAACGTGTGGCGCATGGCGCGCGCAGTGTCGCCGAACCCGCGCGGTCTGGCATTACGAATCGATAAGGACGGCCAATGCGCATGTTGCGCGCTCGTCGCGTGGCGATGTCGATTTCGTCACTCGGCGCGGATCGCCGGTGATGCGGCTGACAGCCTTTGCACGCCGTGCCATCGTCGGCGCCTTCCAAAACGCAAGGAGCCGCCGATGAGCCTCACGTTCTATTTTGCCCCACAGTCCACCGCGTCGATCACCGAGCTCGTGCTCGAAGAGCTCGCGGTCCCGTGCGAGCGCGTCAAAGTCGATTTCAAGAACAAGCCCAAAGAGCTGCTCGCGCTCAACCCGAACGGCAAGGTACCGACGATCGTCGACGACGGCACGCCGATCTTCGAGTCCGCCGCGATCACGATCTATCTCGGCGAGAAGTACGGCGTCGACAAGAAGCTGTGGCCGGCTCCGGGTCCGAAACGCGGCGAGGCGATGACCTGGGTCGTGTGGACGCAAGTCACGCTCGGCGATGCGGTCTATCGCGTCGGTCGCAACACCGGCAACTGGGTCCCCGCTGATCACCAGAACGCGAACGTGGCCGCAGCCGCCGCGAAAGAAGTGCAAGAGCTGCTCGGCATGCTCGACCACAAGCTCGACGGTCGCAGCTATCTGATCGGCACCGACTACACGCTCGCCGACGCGCACGTCAATTCGTTCCTCGATTGGCTGCGTTACCAGAAGGTCGACATGTCGAAGTTCACCCACCTCACCGCGTGGGCGCAGCGCTGCCAGGCGCGACCGGCGTACAAGAAGCTGTACCCGGGCCACTAGCTCCGCGCGCTCGCGCGCGAGCTCGCCTTCGGGCTCGTGCCGGTCCAGCGTCGATACGCGCGAAAGAACGCGCTCGGTGCGGCAAATCCGAGCTGCTTCGCGATATCGGCGACGCGTTCGCCGCGGTCGAGCATCCGCGACGCGCGCTCGCGCCGCAGGTGATCGAGGATCGCGGAGTGCGAGGTGCTGCGTTGTCCGAGAGCGCGTTGCAGACTGCGCGTACTCGTGCCGAGTCGACGCGCGAGCTCGCCGACATCGGTCGCGCCGGCGTCGAGCATGCCGGCGAGCGCGCGATAGGCGCGATCGACGAGCGGATCGCCCGCCGCCGTCGCCGGCTCGAGCTCGCGCATCTTCTGTTCGAGCAGCTCCGCCATCGCGTGCTGCGCGGTGACGAGCGGCCGATCGAGGAGCGCGGAGCGGAATGCGAGCTCGTCGTTGTCGGCGGCGAACACGACCGGCGTCGCAAAGAACGCATCGTGACGGCGGCGATCGCGCGGTGCGGCGTGGGTGAACGCGACGTGCGTGAACGCGACGTCGGCACCAATAGTCTGGCGGATCCGGGTCGCGATGATCGCGGTGCCGAACTCGGACCAGTGGCGATTCGCCTCGTCCGCTGCCGTGCGACGAAACACGAGGCGCGCGTTCGTCGCGTCGGTCGCGAGCTCGAGCCGCACCCGCTGCGTCGCGACACCGTAATACTTCGCGACTCGTGACAGCGCATCGCGCATCGTCGCGCTCGTGCACATCGCGTAGTCGAGGATGCCGAGGCTGCCGATCGGAATCTTGGTCGCGACCGCGAGCGCGATCGCGTCGTCACCCAGCTGCGCCGAAGCGCGCACGAGCATGTCGTCGGCGGCTGGACCGGGCACGATCGGATCCTCACCGAGCTGCGGATCGGCGCGAAAACCTGCGACGACCAGTGCGCGATGGACAGCTCGAACGATGTCTTCGGCGATGCCCGGTGCCGGCATCGCACTCATCGTAGTCGATTCGCACGGCGCAGGCGGCGATGCGCCGAGATATCTTCCGTTGTCAGTGCCCTATTTCACACGCGATTCGTTCGACGTCCGACGTTGCCGACTTGCAGTGATATGAGTGAGAGATGAGGCCGCTGCATCGTCGCGCCAGGTTCATCGTCTTGGCGTGGGTCTCGGGCTGCGGAATCTCGAACGGGACCGGTCGCGAGTGCTCGGTCGTGTCGACCTACGTCGAGCACTTCACGCTCGAAACCGGCGGCGGCGCCTGTCCCGCGATGTCGGATCAGACGGTGACGGTCGACCGCGGCGAGCTGACCAACGGCTCGGGATCGGACGACGGCTCGGGCAGCACCGCATCGGGTTGTACGAATGGGTTCGATCCGACGACCTGCACGCTGTCGGCGACGTGCGAGATCGGCACCGGCGGCACGATCGCCATGATGAGCGCCACGCTGGTGTTCGACGGCCCGACCGCTCGCGGCACAGAAAAGCTTGTCGTCGCGTCAGCCGACGGCACGTCGAGTTGCACGTACGCGGTCGACGCGACAGCGAACTGAGTCGCGCCACGCGCCAAACCGACTCGCGGATCGCGCCAGCCGGTCGATTTCGACGCAGGGCCCGCGATCGGCGAGCTATGAGGGCCTATGACGCAGCTTCGGTCGCTCGCCGGTCTCGCGCTCGCGGTCGCTGCCTGCTCGTCGCACGGGATGGACCCCGCGGGGGAACCGGACGCGAGCCACGGCGGCGGGAGTGCCGATGCCGCGAATCCGGGTGACGCAGACGTCGCGACGTCCGATGCAGCACCTGATTGGTCCCACTACCGCACCTCGATCAGCTCGTGTTGGAACGATCCGGCGTGTCAGCGCGCGCTCGTCATTGCTCACGGCGGCGCGTGGGTGCTCGCCGACCCCGCGTACGGCACGACCGCGGCCTATGACGCGGCGTACGCCGATGGCGCCGACGCGATCAAATCGGATGTCCGGTTCTCGAAAGATGGCGTGGCGGTCGTCGTGCACTCGAGCCCGTTCGCGGCGTACGAGATCGATCCGCTCGACTTCAGCTGCCTCGGCGCCACGGTCGAGGACATGAACGTCTCGGACATCG
>CAZDGY010000859.1:0-3246 GCA_964504685.1 uncultured Kofleriaceae bacterium
ACGTTCACCGTGGTCTGCACGCCGATCACCTCGGGGTGACTCGCGAGCACCGCCTCGACCTTCTTGGCCATGTTGTCGGTCTCGTCGAGGTTCGCGCCGACCGTCGTCTGGATGTTGAGCTGGAGCCGACTCTGATCTTGCGATGGCACCATCTCTTGCTTGAGCTGTTTCGCGGTGAACCACGCGCCGACCAGGCAGACCACCGCGAACACGAGCACGGTCATCGGGAACCGCAACGCGAGCCCGAGCCCGCGCGCGTACGCCCGAGCCATCGCGTCGAACGCGCGATCGCCGATCCGCGCGACCAGGCCCTTCGCGGAGCCATGCGCGACGTTCAGCATCTGCGCGCAACGCGCCGGCGCGAGCGTGATCGCCTCGACGTACGAGATCGACACCGCGACCGACAGCGTCACGCCGAACTGCAAGAAGTACTTGCCGATCACGCCGGTCATGAACGCGACCGGCATGAAGATCGCGATCACGGCGAGCGTCGCGGCGAGCGCGGCGAACGTGATCTCTTTCGTGCCTTCGGACGCGGCTGTGACCTTGTCCTTACCCATCTCGGCGTGGCGATAGATGTTCTCCATCACCATCACGGCGTCATCGACGACAAGCCCGACCGCCAGCGACAACGCGAGCAGCGTGAACGTATTCAGGGTCCAGTGGCAGAAGTAGATCACCGCGATCGTGCCGAGCAGCGACATCGGAATCGCGAACAACACGTTGAGCGTCGACGACAGCGAGCCGAGGAACAGCCAGCACACGATCGCGGTCAGGATCACGGCGAGGCCGAGCTCGATGCCGATCTCGTTAACCGACTCCTTGATGAACTGGGTCGTGTCGAACAACACCGAGATCTTCATCCCGGGCGGCAGCGTCTTCTGGATCTCGTCGCAGGTCTTGCGCACCTCGTTCGCGACCGATACCGCGTTCGAGCCCGGCTGCTTGAGGATGCCCATCGCTTGTACCGGCTCGCCGTTCATCCGCGCCGAGGTCGTGATGTCCTCGAACCCATCCTCGATGATCGCGACATCGCTGAGCCGGGTGATCAACGCGCCGGTGCGTTTGATCTCGATGTCGCGCAGATCCTTGAGGTCGGTCACCTGGCCGAGCACGACGATATCGATCGCCTTCTGGTCGTTCGTCATCTGCCCGCCGGACGACACGACGTGGCTGTTCGTGATCGCTTTCGTGATGTCGCTGACCGTCGTCGCGGTCGCTTGCAGCGCGTCGGCGCGGATCCAGATCCGCACGGCGCGATCGAGGTAGCCATTCATCTGGACCTGGCCGACGCCGTCCAGCGTCGCGAGCGCGTCTTGAATCTGGTAGCGCGCGATGTCGGCGAGCAACTGGCGCTTGAACGGGCCGGACACGCCGATCGTGATGATCGGGGTGTCGTCGGGGTTGCTCTTGCTCACGGTCGGCGGCTGGACAGTTGCCGGCAGCTGGCGTTGGATCTGCGCGACTTTCGCCTGGACGTCTTGCACCGCGAGGTCGATGTCGCGATCGATGTCGAACGTCGCGGTGATCCGCGCCGAGTTCTGCTTCGACTGCGACGTGATCTCTTGCACGCCGGTGACCTGCGCGAGCACGTCCTCGAGCGGGTTGACGATGCCGGTCTCGACATCCGCGGGCGACGCACCGGGCCAGCTCGCACTTACCGAAACCGTCGGGTTGTTGACGTCGGGGAATTGGCTCACGCCGATCCGCGTGACCGAGATGATGCCGAACAGGATCGTCCCGCACATCAGCATCCACGCGAACACGGGACGCTTGAGGCAGAGATCGGTGATGTTCATTGCGCCGCCGAGCCCCGACGGTGATGTCCGCTGCCGGAGCCGTCATCCGCCGCAGGCTGTGCGGCCGCGCCGTCGTCGATCGGCGTGGTCGGAGCGTTCGGCACGCCGGCGTCCGCGGTCGGCAGCTTGGATGCCTCTTCGAGCGTGAGCTTGCTGCCGACGTTCACCGGCGCACCCTCGCTCAGCGACTCGATGCCGCGCACGACGAGCACGTCGCCGGCTTTGACGCCGCGGGTGAGCTCGACGCCGCCATCCGACGTGTGCATGCCGAGCTCGACGACGTGCGCGTGCGCGATGTTCTTGTCGTCGACCGTGTAGACGAGGTTGCCTTTCTCCGACGGCGCGACCGCGAGTGACGGCACCACGATCGCATCGCGAGTCGCGCCGAGCGGCACGGAGACTTCGCAGAACGCACCCGGGCGCAGCCAGTACTCGTGGTCTTTCTCGACGACGACTTCGCCGACGACCGGCACGAGCCGAGTCGTCGGGTCGGCCGCGCCGGCGACCAGCGTCAGCTTCGCTTTGAACTGGCGCGTGCTCTCGCGCAGCGTGACGTCGGCAGTGAGCCCGCCCGGCAACGCCAACGCGGCCTGGAGGCGCGGCGCATCTTGCTCGTTGACCTGAAAGTTCAGCTGTAACGGATCGCGCTGGAGGATCGTCGCGAGCACCGCACCGGGTTGCAGATACTGGCCCTGCTGCACGGTGCGGGTCTGAACGACGCCGGCGATCGGCGCCCGCACCGCCGAGTCGCGCAAGTTGAGCTGCGCGATCTTCAGCGCCTCTTTCGCGGCGTCGACGTCGGCTTTGGCGGTGTCGACCGCTGTCTGTTTCTGCTCGATCTCCTCGCCGGGAACGAGCCCGGGCGATTCCTTCTGCGCGGACACGCGGCGTTCGAGCGCGGCTTCTGCCGATTTCTCGGTCGCGATCGCCTTCTGGAGCGTGCTCTTGCCCTGCTCCACCGCAATCGCGTAGCGCTCGCTCTCGATCGTGGCTAGCACGTCGCCCTCTTTGACGTTCTGGCCTTCGGCGAACGACACCTTGTCGACCGCACCGCCGACCCGCGCGGTGATCTGGACCTGCTGGAACGCGGCGAGGCTACCCGGCGCGCTCACCGTGTACTGGAGCTTGCGGCTCTCGAGCGGCGCGACGTCGACCGGATACGCGAGCTTCTGCCGCTTGCCGCCGACATCGGCTGGCTTGGAGCACGCGACGAGCACGGTGAACAGCACGACGGTCGCGGCTTGTCCGCGGCCGGCAGCACCGCCGAATGGCGGTGCGGTTCTATCAACGGCGCGGGTCATTTGGTCTCCGGTCCAACCGGGTCGAGCCCGATCGCTTGGCGCAACGCCAGATAGGCCGTAGCGACGGTGAATTCGGCCTCGGCGTATGACACCTCGGCAGAGAATCGATCGTTGTTCGCATCGACGAGCTCGATCGCCTTCGCGAG
>CAZDGY010000860.1:0-3245 GCA_964504685.1 uncultured Kofleriaceae bacterium
GCTGTTCCATCACGACGCTGCTGCGCTGCCGAGTGCGTTGCCGCCGGCGCTCGCCGCGCCGCTCCCCGCAGCCAACGCATGGCCAGCGCTCGGCTACCTCGCGCTCGCGACGATCTGGGTGATCGGCGCTGCGATCTCGCTGACCCGCGCGCTGGTCCGGTCACGCCGGCTCGCCCGTGTCGCGCGCGCTGCGAATCTCGCGCCGGTCGCCGCCACGGCGCTGCTTGCCGAGCTCGCCGGTCGCGCGAAGTTGCGCGTGCCGCGGTTGGTCGTCGCCGAGTCGGGCGCCTATGTCGTCGGCAGCTGGCGCGCGACGATCGTCGTCCCCGCGGCGCTCGTCGCCGAGCCCGCCTTGCTGCGCGCCGCGCTGTTGCACGAGCTCGCTCACCTGCGGCGCCGCGATGCGATCGGGCGCGCGTTCCAGCTCGTCGCCTGCGCTGCGTTCTTCTGGTGGCCGGTCGCCCTGTTCGCGAGTCGCCGGCTCGAGCTCGCACGCGAAGCTGCGTGCGATGCGTGGGCCCTCGACGTCGGCGAGTTGCCGCGGCCGACCTACGCGCGGTTGCTCGTGCGGATGGCCGCGCTGCACACCGATGGTTCGCTCGCGCTCGCGATGCCGCGCGCTCTCGACGCGCGCGTCCGCGCCGTACTCGGGCCGCCTGCGGCTCGCCGCTCGGGCATCGGCTACAAGCTCGCGCTCGTCGCGTGGGTCGCGGTCGTGCTCGGAGGCGCTCGAACTGCCGCTGCTACCGGCGATCACATCGCGTGTCGTTACACCCCGGAGCTCGCCGCGCAGCTCATGCTCGCGCACCCCGAGGCGGACCTCGACGGGAACGGTGTGTTGTCGCGCGATGAAGCGTGCGAGCTGCAAGCCGAGCTGCGCGCGCGCGAGGACGAGCTCGTTTCGACCCTCGACCCGTACGCCGCGGCCGAGCTCGAGTCCTTGCTCGACGAACCGCTGTGTTGCAATTGCGACCAGCCTGAGGCTAACTCCCCCGAGCTGCCAGAGCCCGGGAACCCGTCCGAGACCACCTGTCAGCAAGTCGAAGGAGTCGTGCGATGAACAAACTAGTTATGACAATGGCCGCGTTCTCGCTGGTCGCGTGTACCGCCGATCCAGGCCCGTACCCGGGCGCGGGCGCGAACAAAGCGGATCACGATCGGCTCGAGCGCGTCGAGAAGAAGCTCGACCAGTTGATCGCGAGCGGCGGCGGCCGTGGCGCCGGAGCGGCAGGCCAGCAGCGGCCGCAGCGCCCCGAGCCCGATCGCGCGAAGACCTACGCGGTGCCGATCGATGGCGACCCGTTCGACGGCCCGGCTGACGCCAAGGTCACGCTGGTCAAGGCCTACGACTACGCGTGTCCGTACTGCGAGAAGGTGCGCGACACGATGGAAGAGCTGAAGAAGAAATACGGCAGCGACCTGCGCGTCGTCTACAAGCAGTACGTCGTCCACCCGCAGGTTGCGACCGCCGGCTCGCTGGCGTCCTGTGCGGCGAGCAAGCAGGGCAAGTTCGATCAGATGGACAACGCGCTGTGGGACAAGGGCTTCAAGGGCCGTCAGTTCGATAAGGACGCCCCGGCCGAAGGCGGCGGCGCTGCTCAGCGCTGCTGGGAGAGCGCCGCGGGGTGCCCGATCGTGCTTGGATTCGCGACCGAGCTCGGGATGAACGCCGACAAGTTCAAGGCCGACATGAAGGAGTGCAACGCGCTGATCCAGAAGGATCAGAAAGACCTCCAGCAGCTCGGCGTCGCGGCGACCCCGTCGTTCTTCGTCAACGGACGGTTCATGTCGGGCGCGATGCCGATCGAGAACTTCAACACGCTCATCGACGAGGAGCTGAAGAAGGCGAACGATCGGATCTCGTCCGGCACGCCCGCGGCGCAGTACTACCAGCAGTGGGTGCTTGATAAGGGACTCAAGTCGCTCGAAGCGCCGGCGATCGCGAAGTAGTCCGGTCAAACCCGACGAAAGCAGGCATCGGACGAGAGTCCGGTGCCTGTTTTTGCTCCCGCAGCTTGGTAGGGTGCAGCGGTGAGCATCCCCGCGCGCAACTGGGTCAACATCCAGTGGCTCGCGCGACTGCGCTGGGCCGAGCTCGCAGGTCAGGCCGCGACCGTGCTGGTCGGTCAGGTCTTGCTCGGCGGCAGGCTGCCGATCGCGCCGTTGTTCGCAGTGATCGGCATCGGCCTGGTCTCTAACTTGATGATCGAGCTGTACTACTTCGGCGATCGCGGGCGGTTCTTCGGGCGCGGCGACGCCACCGCGCACCGCGAGGTCGCGGAGTGGCAACTCGCCGGTGTGATGACGCTCGACATCGCGTTGCTCACCGCGCTCTTGTACTTCACCGGCGGACCGAACAATCCGTTTAGCTTCCTCTACCTCGTGCAGATCGCGCTCGCCGCCGTGCTGATGCGTGCGCGCTGGACGTGGATGCTCGTCGGCTTGTCGTTCCTCGGCTTCGGCCTGTTGCTGCTCTCGCACGAGCCGCTCGCGATTCCCGACGACAGCCGGATGATCGGCATGTGGGTCGCGCTCGGTGTCGCGTCCGCGTTCGTCGTGTACTTCTTGCTGCGGATCACCGGCGCGCTCGCGACGCGCGAGACCGAGCTGACGTTCGCGCGCAACCTCGCCGCGCGGCAAGAGCGGCTCGCCTCGCTCGCGACGATGGCCGCGGGCGCCGCGCACGAGCTGTCGACGCCGCTTGGTACGGTCGCGCTCGCCGCGAAGGAGCTCGAACGCGCGCTCGGTGACCAAGCGGGTCTCGCCGCGGACGCGCGCTTGATCCGCGAGCAGGTCGGCCGATGCCGCACGATTCTCGAGCAGATGGCGCAAGGCGCCGGCACGGTCGGCGAGAGTGTCGCGCCTTGCACGGTGCGCGAGCTGCTGGACGAGGCATTCGTCGGCGTTCGCGAGTCGCCGAGCGTGCTGCGAGAGGTCAACGATGATGTCGCGCAATCGCCGTTGCGCCTGCCACCGCGCGCGGTGAGCCAAGCGCTGCGATCGCTCGTGACCAACGCACAAGATGCCTCGCCAGCGTCAGCAGCGGTCGTCGTCGTCGCGCGTCGCCGCGGCGATGTGCTCGATGTTGCGATTCGCGACCGCGGGCCGGGCATCCCGGCCGACGTCATGGCGCGGATCGGGGAGCCGTTCTACACGACGAAAGCACCGGGTCGTGGCATGGGGCTGGGGCTATTCCTCGCGCGCGCGGTGATCGAAGGCGTGGGCGGCACGCTGCGGATCGACTC
>CAZDGY010000861.1:0-3239 GCA_964504685.1 uncultured Kofleriaceae bacterium
CTCGGCGTCGAGCATCACCGCGCTGAGTGAAATCACGACGTCCGCGTCGTTCGCCACGAGCACCCCGCCGGACATGTTCGCGCGGTGCCAAGTCGGGCGCTGAACGACGACGACGCCATACCCCGGCGCCTCGGCCTTCGAGGTGCAGCGCATGCTGTTGCGCGCGCGTTCGAACGAGGGGTAGCCCGCGGTCGACAACAATTGCACCACCCGACCGCCGCACGTGCCGAACGTGACGGTCGTGAACTGCCCGCGACCGCGGATCGTAAACTCGAGAGCAGGCGCCCCGCCGAGCGTCGCAGCCTTGTGACCGAATACCGTCCCGCCGATCGCGTTCGCCATCTGCGTGGCGATCACGCCCGCGCTGTCCTCGTCGGGGAGCGCGCCTGGTTGCCACGTCACGCCCCAGGTCGACGACAACGCCGAGCCTTGGCGGTCGTCGCCGGTGACTTTGAGGTCGTCCGGCACCTCGAGCGACATCCCGGGCAGCTCGACGGGGTGCCATGGCAGCTCGACCGGTGCCGGCGACGGCGAATCAAAAGTGAGCGGCTCGGCTACGAAGTGGTCAGGCTCGCTCGGCCGATTGTTCATCACCGCTGCGATCACGAACACGACGACCGACGCCGCGACACACGCGCCGAGGATGAACAGCGGGATCAGCGACGTCGGCTTGCGCCCGCGAAACTGATCGAACATGCGTTAGCCGAGAGCCGCGGCGTCTGCGAACGCCTTCGCGCTCGCCGGCCGATCGTTCGGGCTCTTCTGCAGCGCCGCGATGATCGCGGTGTCGAGCGCCGGCGGGCAGTCCTTGCGCAGCTCGTGTGGCGGGACCGGCGTCTCGGAGATGTGCGCGAAGCCGATCGCGATCGCGTTGTCGCCGGAGAACGGCGGGCGCCCGGTGACGACGTGATACGCGAGCGCGCCCAGCGAGTAGATGTCGGTGCGCACATCGACCGGCTTGCCGCGCACTTGCTCGGGCGCCATGTAGTTCGGCGTCCCGAGGATCACGCCGGTGGCGGTCAAGCCATCGGTCGCACCGCTGGTCGCCAAGCCGAAGTCGATGACCTTGACCGCGCCGCGCTCGCCGACCAGCACGTTGCCCGGCTTGAGATCGCGGTGGATGACACCCGCGGCGTGCGCGGCTTCGAGCCCGACGCAGATTTGGCCGAGCACGTCGGTGACGTCGCGCACCGGCACGAGCCCGCGCTGCTGGATGACCTCGGTCAGCGTGCGCCCAGCGAAGTACTCCATCGATAGATAGAGCAAGCCCGGTCGCGCCTCGCCGAGGTCGTGGATCCGGATCACGTTCGGCGAGCTGATCTTGCGCGCCGACGACGCCTCCTTGCGGAACCGCGCGACCATCGCTTGCTCGTCGGAGGCGTAGGCGCTCGAGATGACCTTGAGCGCGACCAGCTCGCCGAGCACCTCGTCGTCGGCGAGATAGACCGCGCCCATGCCGCCCTTGCCGAGCAAGCGCTGGATGCGATAGCGATTCGCGAGTACTTGGCCTTGCTCGAGCGTCGTCGAACCCGGAGTCGCGCGATGGCCGACCGCGGTCGCGGTGCGATCGAGCGGGTTCGCGGGCTCGGCCGGCTTCGCATCGCCGGACGCCGGCGTCTGAGTCGGCGCGGTGCCCGAGACGACGGGCGTCACGACGATCGAGCGCTGATCGTCGACCAGCTTCGCGAGCTTCTGGTTGAGCTCGAAGTCGACCGAGCACACGATCGACTCGAGGTTCTCGACGCGCTCGCGCAGCAGCTTGTTCTCCTCGAGCAGCTTCTGCGAGCCGACCCCGCCGGTCTTCGCCTCGAGCTCGAGCCGCTTCTCGGCCATCGTCCGGCGGTACTTGATGTACGCGAGCGCGGGGGCGCAGCCGAACACGCCGATCCAGAACACGATGCCGACGATACCGTCCATCAGCTATAGGCCTCGATCGGCGGACACGCGCAGACGAGGTTGCGGTCGCCGTAGGCGTTGTCGACGCGCGCGACCGGAGGCCAGTACTTGTGGACGCGCAGCCACGGCGCGCTCGACGGGAACGCCGCCTGCTCGCGCGTGTACGGATGGTTCCACTCGGTCGCGCTGATCGCGGCGGCGGTGTGCGGCGCATTCTTCAGCGGGTTGTTCGCGCGGTCGATCTGGCCTTGCTCGATCTCGGCGATTTCTTGGCGGATCGCGATCATCGCCTCGCAGAACCGGTCGAGCTCGGCTTTGCTCTCGCTCTCGGTCGGCTCGACCATCAGCGTGCCGGGCACCGGGAACGACATCGTCGGAGCGTGGAAGCCGTAGTCCATCAGCCGCTTCGCGATGTCCTCGACCTCGATCCCGGTCGTCTTCTTGAAGCCGCGGCAGTCGAGGATCAGCTCGTGCGCGACTCGCCCGTTCTGGCCGGTGTACAGCACCGGATAGTGCGAGCCGAGGCGATGCGCGATGTAGTTCGCGCCGAGGATCGCTACCTGGGTCGCGCGCTTGAGCCCGCCCTCGCCCATCATCGCGATGTACGCGAACGAGATCGGCAAGATCGACGCCGAGCCCCACGGCGCCGCCGACACCGGACCGACCGGCTGGCTGTTCGCCGCCGCGAGCGGATGACCCGGCAGGTACGGCGCGAGGTGCTGCGCGACCGCGATCGGGCCCATGCCCGGACCGCCGCCGCCGTGCGGGATGCAGAACGTCTTGTGGAGGTTCAGGTGGCAGACGTCGGCGCCGATCGCGCCGGGCCGGGTGAGCCCGACCTGCGCGTTCATGTTCGCGCCGTCCATGTAGACCTGGCCGCCGTGCTTGTGGACGATCGCGCAGACCTCGCGGATGCCGTCTTCGAACACGCCGTGGGTCGACGGGTACGTCACCATCAGCGCGCACAACTTGCCGCTATTCGCTTCGGCCTTCGCACGCAAATCGTTGAGATCGATCGTGCCGTCGGACGCCGACGCGACGACGACGACCTGCATGCCGGCCATCACCGCCGACGCCGGGTTCGTGCCGTGCGCGCTCTGCGGGATCAGGCACACCGTGCGATGCGGCTCTTTGCGCGCGACGTGATACGCACGAATCGCGAGCAAGCCCGCGTACTCGCCCTGCGCGCCGGAGTTCGGCTGCAGCGAGACCGCAGCAAAACCGGTGATCTCGGCGAGCCACGCTTCGAGCTGATCGAACAGCGCGCGATAGCCGCCCCACTGCTCCGCCGGCGCGAACGGATGGATCCGGCCGAGCGCTGGCCACGTCACCGGAATCATCTC
>CAZDGY010000862.1:0-3236 GCA_964504685.1 uncultured Kofleriaceae bacterium
TCGGCGCGCTTGTCGTAGTTCGGCACCTTGTCGAGGAACGCGCGGTAGTACTGCAGCGCGGGGTCCGCGTCGCCGAGCTTGTCGTAGCAGAGCGCGAGGTTGTAGTTGTTGATGTCGGCCGGCGCGAGCTGCTGCGCGGACGAGAACTCTTTGATCGCGCTCTTGTAGTCGCCGGCGCTGTAGAACTTCATGCCGTCTTTGAAGTGCGTGCGCGCTTCGTCGCGCGGATCGGCATGCGCGACTCCGGCGGACACGACGAAACAGATGACCAGGCAGCGCACGAGTAGTGCGAGCAGCGGCGAGTGGGGGCGGTGGCGCATGGCGGTCTCCTGTTCAGCTGCGGAGTGTGTCCGGTAATCGATGCCATATGCGGTGACTTAGGCCACCGCGCAGTCGTTTAATCCTGAAGGTCACAATTGGGGTCGCTGGCGTGCCCGGCGCAGTACTGCGCACGGCAATGTTTGTCTTTGGGGTCCTTCACGACCGACGAGCAGTCGGGGTGGCCCGGCGGCGGCGCGTGGATGATCGGAACGGTCGGATGGCCCGCGTCCGGAATTCGTTCGAGCGAGACCACGAGTTTCTTGGTCTTGCCGTCGATCGTAACGGTCTTGTCCTTGTAGCCGGCGCGCTTGATCACGACGGTGCGGGGCGTTCCGGGCGTGATCTGGATGTTGTCCGGGCCGTCGAATAGCTTCTTGCCAGCTTCGACCACCGCGAACTCGCCGACGTAGGGCTTGGTCTCGATCAGGATGTCGAGCGGTTGCGGCGCGGGGATCGCGGCCGAGCCCGCCGAGCCGCTGCCGTCGGTCGGTACCGTCGCCGAGCCCGAGCCGCTGCCGCCCGCCGTCACCGTCGCCGAGCCCGAGCCGCTACCGCGGGGCGGCACCGTCGCGGAGCCCGAGCCGCTGCCGCTGGTCGGCACCGTCGCGCCCGAGCCGCTGCCGTTGTGATCGGGCGGCGTCGAGCTGCCCGAGCCGGCTTTGGGATCGTTGGTCGCGACCGCGCTGCCGCTGCCGCCCTTGTCGCTCTTGCCGACGAGCACGACCGCGGTGATGCCGCCGCCGACCGCGAGCAACGCGACGATCGCGATGATGAGGCCGGTCTTGCTCTTGCGAGCGACGTTGACGACGTGCGCATTCGGATCGTAGAGCGGCGCGCCACCCGTCGGCGCGGCCTGCGCCGGTAGAAACGGCTGACTGCCCGACGGGCCATGCGCGATCGTTTGCTGGTACGGCGTGAGCTGTTGGACACCTGCGCTGCTCATCGGCGCGGGCGTCGGTTGCGACATGTGCGGAACCGCCGCCATGTACGTGCTCATCCCGGGGCCGGCGATGCCGCGATAGATCGCGACGAGCGCGTTGACTAGCTCGTCCATCGTCTGGAACCGCTGCGCCGGATTCTTCTGCATCGCGCGCGTGACGATCTCGGCGATGCCGGGCGGCGGCACTCGACCGGCGCGCGCCGCGCGTTGTGAGAACGGCTCGGGCTCGCTCGTGATGTGCTGCGTGAGGATGCCCATGAACGACTCGCCTTGAAACGGCAGCGAGCCGCTGAACGCCTCGTACATGATCACGCCCATCGCGTAGATATCGGTGCGGGCGTCGACTGGATTGCCGAGTGCTTGCTCGGGCGCCATGTAGAACGGCGTTCCGAAGATCGTGCCGGTGCGAGTCAGGTGGTTCTGACCGTCGTTGCCGGAGACCTTCGCGATACCGAAGTCGAGGATCTTCGGGATGTCTTCGCCTTGCGGCCCGATCGTCACGAAGATGTTCTCGGGCTTCATGTCGCGATGGATGATGTTCTTCGCGTGCGCGGCGGCGAGCCCGTGCCCGGTTTGGATCAAGATGTTCAACATCCGATCGACCGGCATCGGCTGGAGCAGCAAGTCGTTCAAGGCAGATCCGTTGAGGAGCTCCATGCACATGTAGATGCGGCCGTCCGCGAGCTGATTGAAGTCGTCGATCGCGATGATGTTGCGGTGACCGATCGACGAGATCGATCGCGCCTCTTGCTGGAAGCGCTTGACCGCTTCGGCGTTGCTCACGATCTCCGCTTTGAGCAGCTTGACCGCGTACTTCTTCTCGATGTGGATGTGCTCGGCCGCGTAGACCTCGCCCATGCCGCCCTCACCGATCAGCTTGAGGATGCGGTAGCGCCCATCGAGGATCTGACCGACCAACGATGGCTTATCGATCGGCGCCATCGATCCGGAGGCCGGAGGTCCGTCAAAGCTCATGTGCGAATCATTATAACGCGCAAGCCCGGGCATTGCAGGCAGTTACGGCGGCGTCCCGCATAACCCCGCGGCATGGTCGGTCGCGTCCGCGTCGAGGTTGAGGTCGCACGTCTCTCCGGTACCGCACGGAGCGTCGCCGGTTAGCCCGCATTCGCCGACCGGCGGCGGCGGAACCAATGCGCATGCGCCGTCGACGCATGCCGGCGCGAGGTCGGCTCTGCAGGTATCGACGCCGGGACACTGCGGATTCATCGGACAATCCAGCTGTTGCTGGTGCGCCGCGACGTCCGCGTTCGGAACTGCAGTGTCGGTGCCGCCGAGCGCGCAGCCACAACAATCGGCCTCGACGCGCGTGCAATCGGTGGCGACCGCGCACTCCGGCGCGCCGCCATGGTCGTCAGCACACGTACACGTCAAGCAGCCGTTTGCGTCGAGCGCAAAGCCGTTGTCGCAGGTCAGGTTGCAGGTCATGACCGCGCAGGTCAGCACGCACGCACCCTCGTGGCAGGCCGCGCGCACGTCGGTCGAGCACGACTGCGGTTCGCACGGCACGTCCTCGCACGCGAGATGTGCGGGATCGCTGACCGGAATCGCGTAGCTCGGGCACGCGCAGCAGTCGGTTCCCGCCGGTGCGCAGTCGCTGTCTTGGCCGCATTCGCCGATCGAGCCCGAGCCCGAGCCCGAGCCGCCGCCGTCGCCGGGTTCGGTGGAAGCGGCGTTCTTGATGCCGCAGCCGACGGCAAACACACACATGAGGGCGATCGAGAAGCGCACGGACATTCCTAGCAAGAGCACACGTCGTGCCGAGCGTAACCCGGCGAGATCAGGACGCGCTACCTCAGTTTTCCGAGGCGCAGCGGTGCGTGATCAGACCGATCCTTTAGGGTCCGTTCGCCATGGGTTCCAAGATCATCACGAAGACCGACCGGCAGATGGAAGATCAGATGCTCGCGGTCGCCGCCGACCCGCAGCGCGCCGATACGCTCGCGAAGGCGCGCGC
>CAZDGY010000863.1:0-3232 GCA_964504685.1 uncultured Kofleriaceae bacterium
GCAACGCGCGGCGACCAGCGTCGCGAATCTCGGCGATTCGCCCCGATGCGATCGGCGGGCCTTCGCTATCGCCGACCGTGCAGCGGATGCGATAGAACCAGCCGCCGCCTGGAACGTAGACGTTCGCGTTCTGTTTGCCCGCCGAGACGCGCGGCGCCGGAAAGCCGGGATGCGAATCGAGGTCGACGACGCCGCCGTTCGGACACTTCGCGGAGAAGTCGAACTGCACCGCGGTCGGCCCCTTCGGATCATGGATCGTGAACGACTCGCCGTTGACCGCGCGGAAGTCGAAGTGGTCCGGAATCGACACGTCGACGCGGATCGTGCCCGCCGGCGCGAGCGTCGCGCTCTCACCGCGGTTCATCTCAAGCGCAGCGTTGCCCGCGCCGGTGAGCTTGACCGAGTCGCGCAACACCGCGACGCGCGTCTCGCGGCCGGTGACGTCGACCTTCGCGACCGCGGGCGCTTTGTCGGTGCCCTTGAGCGCGACCGCGCCGCCCGGGACGGTGATCGTGCCTTCGGCGGTCGCCGGCACCGACGCTTTCGCGCTGCCGAGCTCGAGCGCGAACACGTTGTCGTCGGACAGGCTGACGCGCGAGCCAGGGACGAGATCGATCGTCGTGCCGCTCGCGACTGCGGTCGCAGTCGTGCCGTTGCCGAGCCGGATCTTCGCGCCCTTCGCAAACGTCGACGGCCCCTCGGGCACCGCTTGCCACTTCTTCTCGCCGGCCGGTAGCACCTCGGCGTGCTTGCCTTTGACGTCGATCGTCGTGTCGGTCGCCACGGGCGGCGGCGGAGCATCCGGCGGCGCGGCGTCGACGACGACCCCGGCATCGACCGAGGAGACGACGACGTTCGAGATGTCGGGTACGAACGCCTGGCCGAGCTCGAGGCTGGTCTGCGAGCCGGTCTTGTTCACGAAGGTCGCGGTACCGGCTTCGAGCTTGAACTCACCGCCCCGGCCGTTCGCGGTGATCCGGATCCGGCCGTCCTTGCCGACCTTGACCGCACCGATGTCGAGGTTGACGTCGCCGCCCGACAACAACACGCTGCCGAGCTCGACGCTGATCGTGCCGCCGCCCTGGCCGCCGAACCGCAGCACCGAGTGCGGCTGCATCTCGATCTGCGCGGTGTTCGCGAGCCGTAGCAACGCGCTGCCGTCACCGGTGCGCGCGGCATCGCCGAGGAAGAACTGATCGCCGACCGCAGAAGGCTTCCAGTCGGCTTGGCCTTCCTGGCGCTCGATCGTCGACTTGGCTTCGACCAGCTCCGCGATGCCGATCTTCTTCTTGCTGCCGCATCCCGCGATCGCGAGGGCGATCACGCAAACGGCGAAGAAGACGACCCCTCGGCTGTGCATGCTACTTGTGCAAGTCGACGTTCTTGATGTTGATGCCGTTCGGGTCGATCACGATCTCGAGCTCCTGCGGCGCGAAGCCCTTCGCCGTGAACGAGGCCTTGTACGAGCCCGGCGGCAGCTCGATCTTGAACGCGCCCTCGGGGTCGCTCTCGGTCTTCTTGTCCGCGATCGTGATCGTCGCGTTCGCGATGCCCTTGCCGGTCTTGGCGTCGTGGATGAAGCCCGAGAACGTACCGGGCGGCAGCAGCGGATCGAGCTTGATCACCGGCACCGTGTTCGGGCCTTTGGCGAGCGTGAGCGTCGCGCGGCCCGGCTTCTTCTGATCGACTTCGACGTTGATCTCGGCGCCGGTGTCATCGAGCTCGGTCTTGCCGGCCTTGGTCTCGCCGATCTTGAGCTTCGACACGGTGTAGTTACCCTTGTCGTCGGTGGCGCCGGTGCCGGTGATCTTCGACAGCTTCACCGTGATCTTCGCGCCTACGATCGGGGTGCCGCCATCATCGGTCACCTGACCGCTGACATCTGCGAACTCGTCGACCGCCTTGGCTTCACACGTGTTGGTCTTCGCGCAGTCGTTGACGCGAATGTGCGTGTCGCGCTTCGGGCCGCCGAACCGACCATCGAGGCCAATTCCGAACGTGAAGTTCGGCTCGTACGGGACGATCGGAATGTTCTCCGACATGACTTGAGCGGCGGTGATCCCGGGCGACTTCGCGACGTCGAGGAACGCGAGCAGCGACCACTCGTCGGTGAAGTGATAGCCGCCGGTCAGCGTGCCGCGGACGATGATCTTGCCGTCGTCGAGCGTCGCCATCGGGCGGTCGCTCGGCGGGCTGCCGAGGAACGCTTCGATGCTGCCTTCGAGTCCGACCCACGCCTTGCCGGCCGGGATCGTGACGTGGGCACCGCCGAACAATTCGTTGTAGTCGGAGACGCCGAGCGAGATGCGATCAGACAGCGACAGCTGGCCGAGGTCGGCCGCGCTCTTCGAGCTGTTATCGAGTCGGAAGCCGACGTCGACCGACAGCATCGCCGGACCGGCCGGGATCGACGCGATCGCGCGGAGATCGACCGAGGTCGCCGATCCGGACACCGACGGTGCGTTCTTGCCCGGGACCCACAGCCCGAGCTGTGCGCCGACGTGCGCGGTGCCGAAACCCTTCGCGACGCGGACCATCAGCCGCGGATCGCCGACGTAGCCGTCGTCTTCGAAGCCGGCGCCGAAGTGCTTGTCGTAACGACCGTCGAGCGACAAGCCGATCGTGAGGATGTCGAGCGGCGCATACGCGACCGCGAGCGAGCCGAGTGCGCGATCGAATTTGTGGGTAGACGACAGCAAGCCCGAGCTATGGCCATAGCCGTCGATCGTGCCGACCTCGACCGCGCCCGCCGGTAGCGTGATCGCGCTCGTGACGTGCATCCCGCCCGGCATCGCGCCGTAGCCAATCTCCTGGGCCGGCGCGGGGTTCGGTCCGAGGTCAGCGCCAGCGGAAACGTCACCGCCCGACGGGGCCGGTTGTGCAATCGCGGCTGGCGCTGCGACCACGACGCAAAGAACCGTTGCGAGTCCCGACCGGCAGCGCATTAGAAAAAGTGTAAGGCGCAGCCGAGGGTAATTTCCAGTCCACGCTGGATCTTCTTACTTCATTAAGCGCTTGCGCCGTTCGCCCGCTAGTGCCGCAACCAGCGCAGTAGCTCGCCGAGACCGGGGCGCTTTCCGTACATCAGGATTCCCACGCGGTAGATTTTTGCAGCAACCCGCGACACGAGGTAGGTCGACACCGCGAGGATCGCGAGCGACATCGCGACGTCGGCGCCGGTTGCACCGCCGAGCAAGTAGCGCAGCGGCATCAACATCGGCGACCACATCGG
>CAZDGY010000864.1:0-3226 GCA_964504685.1 uncultured Kofleriaceae bacterium
GGGATTCGGGCAGCTCGGGCGCGAAGTCGCGCGGCCTGGGAATCGCTCCCGACTTGACCAGCTCGAGCGCGTCCTTGCCCTTCGCATGGAACAGGGGCCGCGCGCAGACCAGCTCGTACAGCACGATGCCGGCCGCGAACACGTCGCTGCGGCAATCGACCGGCTCGCCGCGCGCTTGCTCGGGCGACATGTACGCGAACTTGCCCTTGATGACGCCGGCCTCTTCGTGAACATCACGAGCGCGCGCGATGCCGAAGTCGACGATCTTGACACCGCCGTCCCACGACAGCAGCACGTTCTGCGGCGAGATATCGCGGTGGACGATACCGAGCGCCTGGCCGAACTCGTCGGCTTTGCGGTGCGCGTAGTCGAGCCCCTTGGCGACCTGCTGCACGATGTACGTGCTGATCCCGTACGGCACGCGGACCTTCGCCTTCGCGGCCTCTTGCAAGAGGCGCAACAGGTCCATGCCCTCGACGTACTCCATCGCGAGGAAGTACGTGTCGCCGACCGCGCCGAAGTCGAACACCTGGATGATGTTCGGATGGTTGAGGCCGAGCGCGATCTTCGCTTCGTCGACGAACATCGTGACGAACTGGCGACTGCGCGCGTACGCGCTGTGGATCTTCTTGATCACGAGGGTCTTGTTGAGACCCTGCGCGACCATCGTGCGCGCGAGGAACACCTCGGCCATGCCGCCGCTGCCGATCTTGCGGATCAGCGTGTATTTGCCGAACTGCTCCACCCCGTGTCCGGGGCATTGTAGCCGAGACCCGCCACCGCGGCAGCCGCGGTGGAATTGATCAATTGATCAACCGGCAGCAGGCGACAGGCAATTGCGGTGTCACTGAGGTCCGAGATACTTCGCCAACAGCTGGTTCCAGCTGTCGCTCGCGAGCTCCTTGAGCAGCGCTCGGTTGATCGGCTCGCGCAGCGGACTGCCATCGGGCAGCGCGAAGCCGTAGTCCTGGTGCTCGAACACGTTCGGCAGCACGATGACCTGGCCGCCGAGCTCGGTCTTGGCGATGTACTGCAGGATCGGTGCGTCGTAGACCATCGCGTCGACCGCACCACTCGCGGCCAGCCGCTCGCCATCGCCCACCGTCTTGACTGACTGATACGCGATGTGATGGTGGTCGAGGTACGCTGCGCTCGTCGAGCCGCCGACGGTCGCGACCTTGACGCGCGGCAGGTCCTCGGGACCTTTGATCGCGGACTCGAGCCGGTCGACGGTCAACGTCGACGTGATCGTCGCGGTGAAGAACGAGATGATGATGATCGCGGCGAACATCCAGGCCAGGCCCAACACCCGGCCGCCGATCGTGACCGGCGATTTGTCGCCATAGCCGACCGTCGTCATCGTGACCGCCGACCACCACACGCCGGCGCCGATGCCCTTGGCGACGCCGCCACCGAATTGCGCTTCGTTCTTGCGCCGCTCGAACGCCCACACGAGGGTGCCGATCAGCGAGAGCAGCAAGAACAGGCCGCCGAGCAGCTTCGCGAGGTCCCAGGTTAGGAGGCCGCCGAGCACCGCGAGCACGCCGCCGCTCCCGCCGGGCTTCGTCGCGATCGACAAGCCAGTCGAGTAGATCGGGTGAGTGAAGTCCATCACCGCCTCCCGGTCGGCGGTGATCGTCGTCGACGCCACCCCGACATCGATCTGCTTGGCCTGGACCGCGGCGAGTAAGCCGGGCAGGTCGTACTCCTTGATCTCGTAGGTCGTGCCGAGGTCGGCCGCGATCGCCTTCCACAGCTCGATGCTGATCCCGGTCCACGTGCCGTCGTCGGCCTTCATCGAGAACGGCGGCGACGGCTTGGTGCCGATCACCAGGTGCTTCGGGACGGCGTCGTCCGCTCGGGCCAGACCTGACCCGAGAACGAGGACGAGCACGAGCACGTGTACGAGTGATCGCGCTAGAGCGGCGTGACGACCAGGTTGGCGAACCACGTATCGGTCTCCCAGTTATTGAACGCGAAGTACTCGTGGCCATTGCCCTCGAGCGGATGCGGGTCGTCGTAGACCAAGAACGGCGTCGTCATGTCGTCGATCCACCACGTGAGCTTCTTGCCGATGCGCTCGATCTTCCAGTGGTAGTGCTGGTTTGGAACGACCTTCGGCAGCGTGCGCTCGACGACGTCTTTGCCGTGCTCGTCGAGCCTGGCGATGATCGACTTCGCGTTGTACCAACCGCCGAAGATCACCTCGTAGCCGACCGCGGTGTAACGCCCGCCGTCGGGGTCGAACGACTTGCCGTCCCCGAACACTTCGACCTTGATGTCGCCGCGCGGCTCGGTCGACCAACAGTCGAGCTCGATGCGGACGTCGTGCGGCAGCTTCTTGCGCAGCCACAGCGGGTGGTTGTGGGCCCCGTGCGCCGACAGCGCGCCGTTCTTGACCGTGAAGCCGTCGCCGGTCGGGTAGTAGTTATCGCCCGCCGAGTCGCGCTCGAACTCGTCGGCCCACCGCTCGGTGACCGGCGGCGCGTCTTTGACCCGGCAGCTGCACGAGGTGAGGGCGGTAACGGCGATCACTAACCAGCTAGATGAGGCCCGAGGGCGGATGTCGCAGCGCATACGAAACGTAAGGTATTCGATCGCTTGCGAACTTGTCGATCCCTCTCGCGGTTCGGCCGGGGCCCCCGGATCGCGTTCGGCGTCAGACCGGCCGCGTACGGTAGCCAGGTGGAAGGCACTCTCTCGCTGTTCGACTGGCGCCCGGCGCCGCCGGCACCGGAGCAGCCACGCCCGAATCTCGTGTCGGTTCCCGCCGCGCCTGCGCAGCGGATCATCGTGTTCGATTCGGAGACGACCGGCATCGACTTTGCGAAGGACCAGATCATCGAGCTGTGCGTCCAGTTCGGCCTCGACGACGCCGGCTTGCCCGACCCGGCGACCCGGCGGACCTGGCGGATCAAACCGGCGGTGCCGATCAACCCGGCCGCGCAGGCGGTGCACGGCATCTCGGCCGAAGAGCTCGAGGCCTGCCCGGCGTTTGCCGCGTACGCCGACGAGATCGCACAGGTGTTCGCCGATGCGGACGTCATCGTGGGCTACAACCTGTCGTTCGACATCGATATGCTGCAGGCCGAGTA
The DNA here is from genome assembly GCA_964504685.1 of uncultured Kofleriaceae bacterium. Classification (GTDB taxonomy): domain Bacteria; phylum Myxococcota_A; class Polyangia; order Haliangiales; family Haliangiaceae; genus JABFXX01. The sequence goes on from CAZDGY010000864.1 coordinate 3,096, forward strand.
CGCGCGGCTTGGCCGGCCGCTGCTCGACTTGAGCGGCAAGCGTATCGTCGACCCGTTCCGGCTGTGGCAACAGTGCGAGCCGCGCAGCCTGCAGCACGCACATCGCCGGTTCGTCGGTGACGAATTCGCCG
>CAZDGY010000865.1:0-3219 GCA_964504685.1 uncultured Kofleriaceae bacterium
AGTGGCGGGCGCGATCACTATCCGAATAACTCGGCGCTCGTGATCTCGCCGAAGTTCGTCGCCGGTCGCTCGTTCGGCAAGACCGACGTCTAGCAGCTGTTGCCCGCCGACGCTGGCTTGGGGTTCTCCGACGGTCCGCGCCCGATCGCGCCGCCCGACCTGCTCGCGACGTTCGTGTCGGCGTTCGACATCGATCCGCGCAAGTATCTGCGCGACGGTGAGGTCGTGAAGGCGATGCTGCGGTGAACCGCGCGTTGCTCGTGCTCGTCGCGGCCTGCGCTCACGCTCCGCCGCCGGCGGTGACGAAGCTCGTCGCCACCGACATCGGGACGCTCGACAACGCGTCGGCAGTCGTCGCGCTCGGCGATGCGACGTTCGTGTTCCGTGCAGCGGGCGTCGCAATCCTGCGCGGTGGGATTCTAGTGGCGACCGGCGAAGCACCGGCCGAGATTCGTTCGGCGACGACGATCTCGGCGCTCGATGGCGACGGCCGTTGGGTCGTTGCGGTCGCGACCAACGGCACCGTGTGGCGAGTGACCCAGACCGCCGCGTTCGAATCGATCGGCGAGCGGCTCGGGTTCACGGGCGCGAAGGTCGTTGCACTCGTCGGCGCGGGTAAGACGATCGCGGCGCAGCTCGACCAAGGCATCGCGTCGTCGACCGACGCCCATCACATGCAGATCGTCACGAGCGTGCCGACGACGACCGCATTCGCTGCCGCGGTCGACCGACTCGCGTTCGCTACCGCCACCACCGTCGAGCTCTGGGATCTCGCGAAGGCGACGCGAAGGTCGTTTGCAGTTTCCGGCGTGCGATCGCTCGCGTTTCTCGATGCGGACAGTTTGGCGCCGCGGCTCGCCATCGCGACCGCCGATCAGCTCGCGATCGAGAGCGGTGGCGTGTTGCGAAAAGTCAGCGCGCCCGCAGCGCTGTCATCGATCGTCGCCGCCGGACCGCACCTGTGGATCGGAGCCGCCGACCGCATGTACCTCTACGACGGCCGAACGATGTCGCCGACGACCAGCGCGACCCATGCGCCGCGACCGCTCTACGGCTCACCAACCGGCGACGTGTGGGTCGCGGGCAACCCGGGGTTGGCGCACTACGCGATCGGTGGCTCGACCCGCGCAGCTCACGCTGCCGACGCCGGCTGGCAAACGAGCATCGCGCCGGTGTTCCAACGCGTGTGCGCCCATTGCCATCTCCCGGGCGGCGATGCGGGCATCGACCTATCGAGTGCCGCGTCGTGGAGTGCCGAGAAGAACGAGATCAAAGGTCGCGTGCTCGTCACGAAAACGATGCCGCCGGCCGGCACCGAGATGTCCGATGCCGATCGGCGCGCGATCGAGGCTTGGCTCACGAAGTAACGATGCGGCTCGACGCTAGTTGCGAGCGACGCAGCTGTCGCTGTGACCGAGCTTGCAGGCACGCGCGTAGTAGGTGCGTGCGCGATCCTTGTCGATCTGCACGACCTTGCCCTGCGCATAGTAGTAACCGAGCTGAGCGCAGCCGATCGCGTAGCCGCCGTCGCATGCGTGCTCGAGGATGGCGACGCCGCGCTTGGCGTCGGCGGTCACGCCAACGCCCTCGGCGATCCGTCGGCCGACGGCACCGCACGCGAATATCGCCGGATTGTCCGCGTTGCAGGCGGCGATCAGATAGTCGGTCGCGCGCACGTCGTCTTTCGGAACGTCGGTGCCGAGAGCGTAGAGACTGCCGATATTCATGCACGCTGGACCGTTGCCGCCCTGGCAGGCCTGCTCGTAGAGCGCCATGCCCGACCGCACGTCGCGTGCGACGCCGCGGCCCTCGACATACTGGAACCCGAGATTCGAGCACGCCACGGCATCCCCGGCTTCGCACGCCTTCGCGCTGATCGCAGCGGAGCGCGACTCGTCACGTTTCTCGGGTGGCCCGCCCTCGAAATAGACCGATGCCAGCGCAGTACAACCGCGAACGTTGCCGCCATCGCAGGCGCGCTGGAATAGCGCCTCTGCGCGCGTCCAGTCGATCTCACCGCCTCGGCCCTGTGCGAGTAGCGCGCCGAGGTTCTCGCAACCAGCGAGCGAGCCGAGCTTGCACGCACGCTCGTCATAGCGACGCGCGGCGACCGAGTCCTTGGCCGCCGGCGTGAAGGAATTCTCGTTCGGACCGGCGGTCGGCGACTGGACGAGCAACGGACCGGCAGGATCGGCCTCGAAGCCGAGCGTGTAGCAAGCGTTCGCATCACCGTCGTCGCACCAGCGATCGAGCAAGCTGTCGGCGCAGTGATCGGAGTCGCACGCCGCCCTCGCTTGCGCCCGGCACGCGGTTTCGTCGCCAGAGCTGCACCCGATCGAGCGCGCCGGAGCGCTCGTGGTCCGGGCTGCCACCGGCGTACCGCAGCCGGCAAGCCACGCGCACGACGAGAACAAGAGCAGGCGGATCATCGGCGTGGCCGAGCGTATGTGGCCGCGAGCGCCTCGCATATCGTTGCCGCGTTACTGATGCGTGAAGACGCGAGCGCAGCGACCGTCCCGAAAACGATGCCGCCGGCGGGCACCGAGATGTCCGATGCCGACCGGCGGATAATCGAGGCTTGGCTAACTAACTGACTATCTACTGCCAGCCGAGCTGCGCTGCGGCTTGGGCATACGTCGTCGCGACCACGATCTGATCGAAGTAGAAGATGTGGCCGTTGTTCGAATCGGGTTGATAGATCCCGTCTTTGATATCGAGCCCGTTGTAGGCGCCCGCGACTTGGCTCGGGTCGTAGCCGAGCTCGCCGGTCCAATCGAGCACGCGGGTACCGTCGATCCACATCTTGATCTCGCCGGTGCTCGCGAACCGCGGCTCGACGTAGATCAAGAACGTGTGCCAGGTGTCAGCCTCGATCATGTTCGCGCTCCAGATCTCGACATCGGGCGTGGTCGAATCGGGGCCGGTCGACATGTTGCGGATCGCGAGCTTGATCCGGAACGGCGGAGCGGCGCTCGACTCGAACTTGAGGCTGATCGGCGGGCCGTACGGATAGCCCTGCCACGCTTGCCAGAAGATCGCCGAGTCGGTGAATGCCGCCGGCGCTGCACCGAGCTTGAACGCGAAGCCCGCGTAGCGCGCGTTGTCGAAGTGCAGGCCGTCGGCGTCGGCCGCCTGAGCGATCTTGTACTCGACTCGCTGTTTGTGGCCGCTCGTATCGGTCGGAACGCTGAACGCCAGCGAATGCTCTCCGGTGAAGTG
>CAZDGY010000866.1:0-3205 GCA_964504685.1 uncultured Kofleriaceae bacterium
GACCTGCTCCTCGCTCAGGTTCGCCTTCGCCCCACGCTGGGACAGGACGGCTCGATAGATCGTTCGTTCGAGCGTGATCCCGACGATCTGATTCGTCTCGTTGTCACCGCGGTAGATGATCTCGCCGTCGGCGAGCGCGTCGGCCGGGATCTCGAGGAAGCCGCTGATCTCGCGGGTGTGGATCTTGTCGAGTAGCGTCTGCTCGGGGGTGTCGTTCGGCACCACCTTAGCGATCCAGTGCTGCTTGTCGGCGGCGAATGCCTTGATCAGCGGCTCGCCAAGCACGCCGGTGCGATCGACGATGTCGATCTTCGCGCCGTTACTGCCACGGCTCGCGAGCAACGCCGGGATGACGATCAGCGCGATCATCAGGATCGGGCCGAGCACGGTCATCACGACGAACCACTTCGTGCGCACGCGCTCGAGGAACTCGCGCTTCGCGATCACCCACGTCTCACGCATGCGACGGCTCCGGCCTGCGCTCCGGCGTCGCCGCGGCGGCGCCAACGCGATCGACGAAGATCTGGTGCAGCGTCGGGGTCACGACCTCGAACCGGCGCAACCCGACGTCAGCGGCGAGCAGCGCGGCGAGTAGCTTTTGCGGGGTCGCGCTGTCCGCGAGCTTGACCTCGCAATCGGCGGTGTCGCCGTGATGCGGTTTGCGTTGCTCGACGACGAGCGCGGTGTCGCCGAACGGCCCCTTGGCCCGCTCGCGCGACGCGTCGTCGGCAAAGGCCAGCGCGACCAAGCCTTCGGCGGCCGACGCGCGCTTGATCTCGCGCAGCGGCCCGTCGAGCACCTTCTTGCCACGCGCGATGATGCAGACGTTGTCGCAGACCTTCTCTGCCTGCTCCATCTGATGGGTCGAGAACAACACGGTGCGGCCCGACGTGCGGATTTCTTCGACCACCTCGCGCAGCACCTCGGCGTTGATCGGATCGAGGCCGCTCCACGGCTCGTCGAGGATGACCAGCGCGGGCTCGTGAATCAGCGCGCACGCAAACTGCACCTTTTGCTGCATGCCCTTCGACAGATCCTGGACCCGGTTCTTCGTCCACGCGGCGAGCCCGAGCCGGTCGAGCCACTTGCCGGCGCGCAGCCGAGCCTCGGCGATCTTCAGACCGCGGAGCTCGCCCATGAACTCGATCATCTCGGCGACCCGCATCTTCGGATAGAGGCCGCGCTCTTCGGGTAGGTAGCCGATGTGAATCGCGGCTTCTCTGCCCGGCTTGAGACCGTCCATCACGGTGATCTCGCCGGCGTCGGGCGCGATGATGTCGTTGATCATCCGCAGCGTCGTCGTCTTGCCTGCGCCGTTCGGACCGAGGAAGCCGTAGACCACGCCGCGCGGGATCTCGAACGAGATGCCGTCGACCGCGACATGATTGCCGAAGCGTTTGACGATGTCGTGAACGACGAGCGCGTGCTTCGTCATGCCGCTTCTCCGAGCACGGCGCGCTCGAGCACCGCCATGCGGATCGCGACGCCCCAGCTGACTTGCTGCAAGATCACCGCGCGCGGGCCGTCGGCGACTTGCGGCGACACTTCGACGCCGCGATTGATCGGACCCGGATGCATGACGATCGCGTCTGGCTTCGCGAACGCGAGCGTGCGCTCCGACAACCCGAACGTGCGCGACAGCTCGCGGGTGTTCGGGAAGCGCGGCGCCTCGCCATCGAACCGCTCGTGTTGGACGCGCAACATCATGACGACGTCCGCGCCTTCGAGGCCGTCTTCGAGCCGCGGATAGACTTTCACGCGCTCGCGCGTCAGCTCGCCGCCGATCTCCTCGATGCCGCGCGGGATCAGCGTCCACGGCGCGACCAACCGGACCCGCGCGCCGAGCTTGGTCAGGCACAAGACGTTCGAGCGCGCGACCCGCGAGTGTGAAATGTCGCCGACGATCGCGACCTCGAGCCCTTCGATCTTGCCTTTGTGGCGGCGGATCGTCGCGGCATCGAGCAGCGCTTGCGTCGGGTGCTCGTGCTGGCCGTCACCGGCGTTGATGATCGCGCACTTCGAAGTCTGCGCGAGCAGCGCCGCGGCGCCGCCGAACGCGTGGCGAACGACGATCGCGTCGGGGTGCATCGCCTGGAGGTTGCGCCCGGTATCGATCAACGTCTCGCCTTTCGTCGTCGACGATGACGACGCCGCGATGTTGATCGCCTCGGCCGAAAGCCTCTTCGCGGCGAGCTCGAACGACGTTCGCGTCCGGGTCGAGCTCTCGTAGAACAAGTTGATGACGGTACGCCCGCGCAGGCTCGTCAGCTTCTTGATCGGCTCGTCGCCCAACGACCAGTAACGATCGCCGTGATCGAGAATCCGTACGATCTCGGGGGCGTCGAGGTGAGCGATGCTGACGAGGTGTCGAGGCTCGGTCACGCCTTCGTATATCAGATGCAGCGCGGTGTTATCGTGGCGACGTGGCTCTAGAGCGCGTCGATCGCACCGGCCAGGTGATCGGCAGCCGATACCGGCTGGACCGGCTGATCGGCCGCGGCGCGATGGCCGAGGTCTACCAAGCCGCGGATCTCCAGGACAATACCCACGTCGCGCTCAAGTTGCTGCGCGGGGCGCATCTCACGGATCGGAGCGCGATCGCTCGGTTCAAGCGCGAAGCCGAGGTCCAGGGGCGGCTGCGCCACCGCAATGTCGCTGCGCTGCTCGCGACCGGCGTGACCGAGTATCAGGAGCCGTATCTGATCGTCGAGCTGCTCCGCGGCAAGTCCCTGCGCGGCGCGATCAAAGCGGGAGCAGTCGAGCCGGTGCGCGCGGCGAGTTACGGCTGGCAAGCGTTGCAAGGGCTCGCCGCGGTGCATTCCGCGGGTGTGCTGCATCGCGATCTCAAGCCCGCGAACATCATGCTCGAAGCGTCGCCGGGCCCGGTCGAGCGCGTCGTCCTGATCGACTTCGGCTTCGCGACGTTCGAAGGGTCGGCGAAGTTGACCGCGCAGGGCACGGTCGTCGGCTCGCTCACGTACATCGCGCCCGAGCGGCTGCGCGGCGAGGCGACCGATCACCGCGCCGATCTCTACGGCATGGGGGTGATCTTGTTCGAGCTGCTCACCGGCCGCCCGCCGTTCGTCGCTGCCGACGACTTCGATCTGATCGACATGCACGTCAACGAGGACGCGCCGCGCCTGCGCACGATCGCGCCGACGCTGCCGCAGGCGCTCGACGACGTGCTCGCGCGCTCGCTCGCGAA
>CAZDGY010000867.1:0-3201 GCA_964504685.1 uncultured Kofleriaceae bacterium
CATCACGGTGTTTGTCCAGTGCGCGCTCGGCGGCCAGATCGGCTCGATCCGCACGACGATGCCGCCCGGCCCGGACGGCACGCCGATCACCGACGAGTCGCACGCCGAGGATCAGGCGATCGGCACGAACGCGGCGGAGAAAGCGTTAACCGCGCTGCAGACCGCCGAGACGGTCAGCGACATGCCGCTGTCGTTCGTCACCGCGACGTTCAACGCCGAGCTCGACAACATCCTGTTGCAGACCGCGTTCCTCATCAAGCTGCTCGGCCCGCACCCGCTGATCGGCTACGACCCGAACCAAGCCCTCGGCGAGGGCAACAACCCGTGGCTGCCGCTGCGCTCGACCTATTTACAGATCGGCCCGCTCGGCATGGTCACCGTACCGGGCGAGCTCCATCCCGAGCTGTGGGTCGGCGGCTACGACGGCGCCGACTGGACGTGGGGTTGGCCGCTCTACGATACGACCAAGCCGAACCCGCCGCTGTTCGATCAGGCGCCGCAGCCGCCGTACATGCGCGACCTCGTGATGGCGCACGGCGTGAGGTACCCGATCGTCGCCGGCCTCGCCGAGGACTACATCGGTTACATCGTGCCGGCGTACAACTACGTCCTCGACCCGGTCAATCCGTACTTGGTGGAGGCGACCGGCGATCACTACGAAGAGGTCTACTCGCTAGGCCCGAACGTCGAGGCGCACGCGATCCATCCGATCCTGCAGATGTTGCAGAGCAACTAGTCCGGAACGCAGACGCAGATATCGGCGCCGGCGTCCTGGTTCATGCTGTGGTTCTCGACGTATCCCGGGGCGCAACGCGGGAAGCTGACGACCGCGCATTGCAGGCGGCAGACGTTCTGGATGCAGACGCCGGCGAAGTCGTCGCACAGCGCATAGTTCGTCGCGCACGGAGCGCCGATGCCGATCTCATCGGCGTCGACCTGGGCCAGCGAGGCGTCGACGCTGCGCGTGACCGAGTGCGAGCACGCGAGCAGCACGATCATCCCCATCGCCGCCCGCATGAACGGCTCCTAGTTCCGGCCGACGACGATGATCCACTCGAAGCGAGCGGTCACGGCCTGCACGCCGATGTCGACCTCGGTGAGCCCATCCGGCGTGATCGGAGTCTGGATGATGCCGAGCGGTGCGCCGTCGCCGATCACCGAGCAGCCGACGTTGCCGCGATCCGAGCTCGCGCCGACCGTGAACAAGCTCGCGAGGTTGAACGCTCCGGTCGTCGCCTCCTGATCGGCGCCCGCGTCGGTCGTCACGACGACGGCTTCGCTGCCGTCGGCATCGTTGTGAGTCGCGCCGCACTCGAAGCGCGCCACACCCGCCGGCCGCGGATCGGTCGCGCGCACGCTGACGTCGTGAGTCGTCGCGGTGGTCTCGAGGTTGTCGATCCGGTAGTCGGCTTCGATCGACAGCGAGGCCGAGGTCGCGACCGTCGTCGTTAGATAGATGCGATCCGGCGTGTCGGTGAGCGACACGACGAGCTCGCCGCCTTGGATCGACCAATCCTGCGGCTGGGTCGTCGTCCAATAGCTCGCGAGTGTCGGATCGAAGAACGGATCGAACAGCACGATCTTGTCGCCTGCGGTGATCGGGTCGGGATCGCACGGCGAATCGACATCGTCCATGTCGAGGTCGGGCGTCGCGGGCGGTGGTGCAATCGGGCAGCGGTCGCAGGCGTCGCCGATGCCGTCGCCGTCTTCGTCGTGCTGCGACGCGTTCGCGAGGTCTGGGCACAAGTCGTCTTTGTTGAGGACGCCGTCGCCGTCCTCGTCGCCGTTCGGATCGAGGCAGATCGGCGCGAATAACCCCTTGTCGCAGACGAGATCACCGTCGCACGTCAGGTCCGAGTTGCAGGGTCCGCCCGGGGGCAGCTCCTGCTTCGGGGTGCACGCGATGGTTCCGAGCAGCAACGCGGACGCAAGGCCGACCAGCTTCACCTATCGAGCGTCTCATATTCGGTGAGCGCGGTGCGATCACTTCGGCAGGGTTGCCATCGTCGGCAGGCTCTGTGTCACGGTCTGCGCGGTCGGGCTATCTGCGACCTTGACCGGCTGGCAATAGACCTTCAGCACGCTCATGTTCTGCTGCAGCCGCTGCTGGAACGTCGTGTCGCTGAGATCGCCGGTGATCGGTACGCTACACACCGAGTAGTCGCCGGCGATGAGCGCATCGAACACCGGCATCGACGCTGCTTTACCGAGCCAGAACTTCATCCCCTTGATGCCGCTCTGCAAGAACCCTTGCGTCAGATCCTGCGCGTTCGTCACCGACACCGTGCCGCTGAACAAGAACACTTGCGCCGAGTCGACCTGGTTGCCGGGCAGCGCCGCGATCTGCACCGTGAGCGAGATCTTGCCGACCGGGATGTCGATCGCGACGGTTGCGGTCTGGCCGGCGACGACCGTGACGGTCGCGCTCGTCGAGCTCAGCGACGTGCCGAAGCCCTTCGCTTGCATCGCGTTGAGCACGTGCGTGCCTTCGGGGACTTTCGGCAGCGAGAACGTGCCATCGGCTTCGGTGTTCGCGACCGCGATCTGCGCGCCGGTGGCCTCTTTGACCGAGTCGGTGATCGTGATGCCGCTCTGCGGCTGACCCGACATCGTGACCTTGCCGACGATCGCGCCGTAGCCCTTGAGTGCGAGCGTGACCGGCGGCGGATCGTCGTTGCCGGCTGGGATGCGCTGTGCGGCCGACTGGCCCTTGACCGGATCGGAGGCGGCGATCGACATCGACTCGGGAGGCGCGCCGATCAGCGCGAAGCTGCCGTCTTGGTCGGAGACGCCGTTGCGGATCCCGCTGACTTCGTCGAGGTTGTCGCCGACGTCGTCGGCGCCGGCGAGCGAGAACAGCATGTTGCCGATCTTGACCTTCGCGCCGGCGACTGGCGATCCACTCGCGTCGACCACCTTGCCGGTGACTCGGCGGCCACGCGTCACCGTGATCGTGCCGAGATCGGTCGCCTTGCCAGGATCGATCTTGACGCCTTTCAGCACGTGCTCGGCGAAGTCGACGCCGCGCAGCCGCACGTCGTAGGTGCCGGGGGTGACGTCCTCGACTTTGATCACGCCTTTGTCGATCGCGGTTGCCGGCTGATAGCCGACCTGGATGTTCGCGATCGTCGGTGCAGCCGGCGATCCCGAGATCACGATCGTGCCAGTGATCGATCCCGGGGCTGCCAGCGTGATCTTGAC
>CAZDGY010000868.1:0-3196 GCA_964504685.1 uncultured Kofleriaceae bacterium
TGCCTGTCACCGCGGGCAACTTCCTCAAGCTCGCGAAGAGCGGCTTCTACGACGGGCTGCACTTCCACCGGGTGATCAACGAATTCATGATCCAGTTCGGGTGCGAGTTCTCGAAGGATCCGGCGAGCCCGCGCGCGGGCACCGGCAACTCGCCGTTCGGTCGCATCCAGGACGAGCATCCGCCGGAGCACAAGCTGTCGAACAAGCCCGGCACGCTGTCGATGGCGAACACCGGCGCACCGAACTCGGGCGGCGCGCAGTTCTTCATCAACACGATCGACAACTCGCGGCTCGACTGGTTCACGCCGGGCCCGTCGCGTCACCCGGTGTTTGGCAAGGTGACGTCGGGCATGGACATCGTGAAGAAGATCGAGACCACGCCGACCGGCTCGGGCGATCGCCCGAAGACGCCGGTGAAGATGATCAAGGTCACCGTCAAAGAGTAGTCAGAGCGGCAACGCCTGGACGATCCGGCACGTGCGGCCCGAGTACGCTTGGCAGTCGGCGAGCAGGTTGTCGCGCAGCTCGGGCCACGTGTGGCCCCAGTTTGTATAGACGCTGCCCGATGGGTCCTTGGCGATCGCCATCGGAAAGTCGTCCGCGCCGGAGATCTGAGTCGCGCAGTCGGCTTGGCCGCAATTGCTCTCGGCGGCGGCCTCTGCGAGTCCTTGAGTCAGGTAGTGCGACGCGGCGCCGGTCGCACCGGTCGACGACGACCACGCGATCGCGCCGTAGCGCGTATTTGCATCGTCGGCCTTCGCCGAACGGGCAACAGAGAGCGTGGCAGCGACGAACGCGAAGGTCAGGAGGAGGTTGCGCATGGCCATAGCGTGGGCAGGCCATGTGGCGCGGACGTCAAGCGAGCATGAACGTCTACGAACCGATTGAATGCGAGTCGAGCGGGAGCTACGCGGTGCCGATCCGTCCGGATTCGCGCAGTTGCTCGAGCTGGGCCTTCAGCTGCATCTCTTCGAGGTAGTCGCGCAGCCCGGGGCGCACGTCGACATAGGCCGACCACGCGCCGCGCATGAACGGCTCGACCTCGACGCCGTGCTTCGCGGAAAGCTTCGCCGCTCGCGTCAACAGCTCGTGAACTTTGACCTGCCACGGCTTGGCCGCGCGCTCGGGCTTGCCGGGCGACGGCTGCGCCGCGGCGTCGTGACCCGATTCAGTCGACGGCGTGGTCGGTGCAGGCTCGGTGGTGTCGTTCCGGTTCATAAGCAATATACAAACCATCGTTTGGCCCGGTCGCAACCTCCCCATCTGACGAGGCCGCTGGTGTAGCGTCGCGCGGACGCCATGACGACCCAGCGCAAGCTCTTCCCCGCCGACCGCGTTCACCCCGCCATTCGCGAGAAGATCGCGACGAACCACGTCGACATCATCGATGAGGTTACGGCCGCGATCGCCGCGCACGATGTCGTCGTCGTCGGCATGAAGCAGAACCCGTTTCCGAAGCGCGCGCGCAAGGCGCTCACCGCGAAGGGCATCGCGTTCCACTACCTCGAGTACGGCAGCTACTTCAGCACGTGGCGGCGGCGCACCGCGCTCAAGATGTGGACCGGTTGGCCGACGTTCCCCATGATCTTCGTCAAGGGCACGTTCATCGGTGGGGCAGAAGACGTCGCTAAGCTGATCGAGTCCGGCGAGCTCGACCAGCTGCTCGCTGGCACCCGCGCGGCGTCCTAGGCAGACGCCGGGGCCGGAGTCGGCGTATGGTCCAGCCATGGCCCGGACGATCGCCGCTGCCCTGCTGCTCGTTGCATGCGCGACGAGCACCGCGCCGATCGGGACCGACGCGTGGTGGCACGAGGCTCAAGGCAACGGGGTCTCGCTCAACGAGCGTGCGTCGTACGACCTCGCGTGCGAGCGGCCCCAGCTCGTGATGTCGGCGGCCGGCGACAAGGCAGCGCCGTATACGTCGATCAGCGTCACCGGTTGCGGCAAGCACAACACGTACATCTGGAAAGACGGCGCGTGGATCGTCGACAACGCGCGCGCGTACATCTGGAAAGACGGCGCTTGGATCGTCGACCCGAACCCGCCGAAGTCGTGACTAGACCAGCTCGGCCGTGATCCGGCCGATGCGCTCGCGCATCGCGGTGCGCGCTTCGGGCGGGCTCTCGATCCATGCATGGCGCCCCAGGCCGAGCACCCAGCCGGTGACCCACTCGAAGCCTTCGCAGTCGATGATGAGATCGGCGGAACCGTCGTCGTGCATCGTGACTTCGCCGACGGGCCAGCTCGCACCGATCCGCGTCACCGCGAGTTGATCGAGCCGGATCCGCACGGTGATCGCGTCGGCGCTCGGTACGTAGAGCCGTTCGCGGCGATACGCTTCGAGATCGAAGTCGACCGGGCGCTCGAACCGCTCGCCGGTCACCCGCAACGCGGCGATGCGATCGATGCGGAACGTGCGGACGTCGCCGCGCTTGTGACAGTACGCGACCACGTACCACTCGCCGGCGTGGTGGACGATGCCGTACGGATCGATCGGCCGGTGCTCGGCTTGATGGCGCGATGCCGACGAGTAATCGATCTCGATCCGCAGGTGCTTGCGCGCGGCACTGACCAGCTCGCGCAGGTGCGTCGCGACCGCGGCGTCGGGCTCCGCGACGATCGTGCTGGTCGCGAGACTTTCGGCTTCCATCGCGTCGCGGCCGAGCGCGGTCAGCAGCTTCTTCTCTGCCGATTGCATCGCCGCGTCGAACGGCGCGATCCCGCTCTCGCGCAGCGCGCGGATGCCGAGCAATAGCGAGCAGCCTTCGGCCGGCGTCAGCCGCAGCGGCCGCGTCAGCCGATGGGCGAGGTCGACGAATACCCGGCCGTCTTCGACCGAGACCAGCAAGTACTCGCCCGGATCGCCGTCGGGCGGACCGACCTGCGACAGCAGATCCAGATCGGCGACGAGCTCGTCGCGCGGGGCGCCGAGCAGCTTCGCGAGCTGCTCGACGAGCACGCCTTCCGGGTGCTTCGCGACGTACGGCACGATGAACAGCAGCCGGCGAAGCCGATGCCCGGGGTCACGCATCGTCGACCTCGGGGGTGAGGTCGTAGTGCTTCGCGATCGCAGCGAGCTCGTCGCCGATCCGCGCGCGCAGCTTGTCGCCGCGAGTGACGCGAATCGCGCCCTTCGCCGCGAGCACGCGAGTCGCCGCGAACTCGGGGTTCGCGCAGTCGAACGTGATCAGCGTGA
>CAZDGY010000869.1:0-3188 GCA_964504685.1 uncultured Kofleriaceae bacterium
AGTCAAGGCTTCCACCAGCCCTCGCGCGCCACGAGATCGAACACCTCTTTGAGGATGGCAAGGCCGTTCATCGCGGTCGCCTCGTCGGTCGTCAGCGGCGGCTGGATGCGGAAGTGCGCGGAGTAGCTCATCGTCAACAGGCCGCGCTTGACGCACTCCATGAAGATCCGCTCGGTCACCTTGCGCGGCAGCTCGGCCTTCGTTTGTTTGTCGCTGACTAGCTCGAGCGCCATGAACATGCCCGAGCCACGCGCGCAGCCGACGAACGGGTAGCGATCGACCCAGGTCTCGAGCTCCTTCAACATCGCCGCGCCGACCGCGCGCGAATTCTCGACGAGGTTTTCTTCTTCGATGATCTTGAGCGACGCCGCGCCGGCTGCGGCCGCGAGCGGATTGCCGCCGTAGCTCGACGAGCTGCCCGACGCGTTCGACCACGGCTTCGCTTTGCTGATCTCGTCGGTGGTGGCGAGCGCCGACAGCGGGAACCCACCGCCGACCGCCTTGCCGATCGTCACGATGTGCGGAATCACGCCGGTGTGGTGCGTGCCCCACCATGTGCCGGTGCGACCGAGCCCGGTGATCATCTCGTCGGCGATGAACAACGCGCCGGCTTCATCGGCGATCGACTTCATCGCCGGCAGGAACTCCTTCGGCGGAATGATGTTGCCGGCCGTGCCCTGCATCGGCTCGACGATCACGCCGGCGACCGCGCCCGCGGTTGCGACCTTGACGTATTTTCGCGCGACCTCCGCGCACGCGATGCCACACGATGGATACGACTGGCCGAGCGGACAGCGATAACAGTCCGCGTACGGCACCTGATGGCTGCCCGGCACCATCGGCCCGAGCTTGTCCTTGAACGTCGATCCCATCAGCGACAGTGCGCCCATCGTCTTGCCGTGAAAGCCGCCCCAGCAGCTGACGAACTCGTACTTGCCGGTGTGCGACTTCGCCAAGCGCAGCGCGCTCTCGACCGCCTCGGCGCCACCCGAGTACATCTGCAGCCGGTGCACGCCGTTCGCCGGCGCGTGCTTCGCGAACCGCTCGAACAGCTCGACCCGCGCTTCGCTCGTCAGCGAACCGACCGCCGCGCGCGCGGCCTGCTTTTGGATCGCTTCGACCCAGGTCGGATGCGAATGGCCCAGCGCGCCGACCGCGATACCGCCGATGAAATCGAGGAACGTGTTGCCGTCGACGTCGGTGATCGTCGTGCCCGCTGCCGTGTCGACGACCACCCCAGCCAGCAACGCGTAGCCTTGCGCACCCGGCGCGATGTGGCCGTCTTCGCGTGCCCGCAACGCCGCGCTCTGCGGTCCCGGGATCGCGGTCTTGAGCGAGCGGTTCTGGTTCGCGGGCTGGGGCATGCCGCGCCGTTTTACCTCAACGCGCGGCCGATTCGTACGAACCGCTGGATCGCCGCGAAATTGCCGACTACCGCGACCATCACGAGCCCAGCCAGCACGAGCGAATACGAGGGCAGCGCGTCGACGTGCGCATGGATCCACGGGCCCACAAGCGGCGTGAACCCGGCGGGCGCGAGGATGTACGTCGCGCGCTCGTGCCGGCGCATCAGGCCGCGCGGCGCCTTCACCTGGAGCGCCTCGGCCTTCGCGCTCGCATAGCTGACCATGAAGCAGGCGAGCAGCGCGGCGAGCGCCAAGCACATCAGCGGCAGCGAGTCGCGCAAGAACACGATCAGACCCGCGACCAACGCGAACTCGGTGTAGCGATCGATGGCCGCGTCGAGCAGCTCGCCGCTGTTCGAGCTGCTCTGCGTCTTGCGCGCGACCTGACCGTCGAGGATGTCGAGGAACGTCGACCAGACCCCGAGCACGCAGCAGAGGCCGAACCAACCGAACGCGACGGCGACGCCGGCGCCGATGCCGAAGAACAGCGCGCTCCACGTGATCATGTTCGGCGTAAAGCGCATCGCTACGAACACGCGCACGAACGGGTCGAGCGCCCAGTAGGTCGTGTCCATCACGCCCTGGCTGATGAGCGCCGTGCCGCCGATCTGGCCGACGCGCTCGCTATGCGCGGCGCCGCGCGACACGAGCCGAACCCCGTACAGGACTATGACCATCGCGAGCAGCGCGCCCATGAAGTAGGCGAAGTAGATGTCCTGCACGGGCCAGCGACCCGATCTTCTTCAGCCGGCCTTCGCGGTACGTGCCGAGCCGAGCTCGAGCTGGCGACCGTCGGCGCGGGCCGACGCATACGCCGTCTCGATCAGCTGCACGCACATCGCGGCGTCGCGCGCTTCATGGCCGACGAAGGTGTTGGTGCGGATCGCGGTCGCGAACTCGACCTGGAGCGCCTTGAACCACTCGGCGTGCGCCGCATCCATCCAGTTCGACGACAGCGAGCGCTTCTCGACCTCGACCTTGCCGCCCGCACGCTTGCGGTGGATCTCGAGATCGTCGTCCTCGACTTTGATCGCGCCGTTCGCGCCGTGGATCGTGTAGATGACCTTGCGGAAGCCCGAGTTCCACGTCAGCTGCGCTACCGCGATGCCCGTCGGGAACGTCACGGTGCAGTTGAAGTTGTCCTCGGTGTCGAAGTTCGACAGGTTCGACATCTTCGCGGTGATCGCAGTCGGCTGCGCGCCGAGCCAGTCGAACGCGAGATAGAACGTGTGGCTGCCGTGGTCCATCGCGATGCCGCCGCCCGACATCGTGCGATGGCGGCGCCAGTCGGTCTGCCACTCGGGCACGCCCTTGGCGTGGGTCGTGCGGAACGTGTCGAGCGTGACCAGGTGGATCGGGCCGAGGTCGCCCGACTCGAGCACGCCGCGGATCGCCTTGATCACCGGCGCGTGCTTGTAGTTGTGCGACGGGAAGAACACCTTCTTCACCTTCTGCGCGTGGTCGAGCATCGCGGTGGCGTCGGCGCCGGAGGTCGCGATCGGCTTCTCGCAGAACACGTGCAGACCGTGCTCGAACGCGGCGTGCGCGATCGCGGCGTGGTCACACGGCGGGGTGGCGATATCGACAAAGTCGAGGTTCTTGGCTTCGGCTTGAAGGAGGGTCTTCAGGTCGGAGTAGATCCGCGCCTTCGGCAGGACCTGGCGTGCCTTCTCGCGCCGGGCGGCGCAGACGTCAGCGACCGCCACGATTTCGAACATCTCGGGCGCCGCGAGGTACGCCGGAACGTGCCCCTTCTCGGCAATGAATCCGAAACCGATGAGT
>CAZDGY010000870.1:0-3186 GCA_964504685.1 uncultured Kofleriaceae bacterium
TACGAGCTCCGAATCCAGGAAAACGGCGCGCTGCGCGGCGAGATCGAGCGGCTGGAGGCCTTGTTGCGCCTGCCCACGTTCATTGATTTCCGCTCGGAGCCGGCCCGCGTGGTTCGCCGCGATCAGCACCGATGGCGCCGCGACGCGCACGGTCTACGTCGCGCCGCGCCAGATCGCCGCGGGGCCAGATCGCGCGATCGATACCGCGATCGAGCTCGATGCATCGCCGGGCGTCGAGACCGTCACCGGCGTGTTCTGCGAGACGGCGTTCGACGCGCTCGCGATCGATCTGAACGCACCGCCGCCGGGCTGCACGCTCGATCACTTCGCCCTGGTCAAGGTCGCTCGATGACGCGACTGTGGGTCGCCGCACTCGTCGTATGTGCGCTCGCGGGCCGCGCCGGCGCGGTGACCCGCTACGCGCTCGTGATCGGCAACGACACCGGCGATCACGACGAGCCACAGCTGCGCTACGCGGAGCACGATGCCGATCGATTCGCCGCGACGCTCGTCGATCTCGGCGGCTTTGCGCCGGGAGATGTCGTCGTGCTGCGAGGCGGCGATGCAGAGGCCGCGCGCGCTGCGTTGATCGCGCTCAACGATCGAGTGCGCACGAGTGGCGCCGCCGACACGATGCTCGTCGTCTACTACTCCGGTCACGCCGATGCCGAGGCGCTGCACCTCGGCCCGACGAACCTCGCGCTCACCCAGCTCGAACAGCTCGTGCGCGGCTCACCGGCGGCGTTCCGCTTGCTCGTCGTCGACGCCTGTCGGTCCGGCGCGCTCACTCGCGTCAAAGGCGGTCACCCCGCGCCGCCGTTCGCGATCGCACTGGGCGACACGCTGGCGGCGGACGGCGTCGTGTTCTGGACCGCGAGCGCCGAGAGCGAAGAAGCGCAAGAGTCCGACGAGATCAAAGGCTCGTTCTTCACTCACTTCCTGGTGTCTGGTCTCGCCGGCCCCGCCGACACCGACCTCGATGGCACGGTGACGACCGCCGAAGCCTACGAATACGCCCGCGCAGCGACGCTGCGCGCTTCGAGCCGCACGCTCGCCGGCACGCAACATCCGACGTTCCGCGACGAGCTCGCCGGCCGCGACGCGATCGTGTTGACTCGCCCCGGTACCGTTGGCCCGCGACGCGCCCAGATCCGCGTTCCCGACGCGCGCGACGTGCTCGTGCTCGCAGGCTCGCCGGATGGCCCGGTGATCGCCGAGGTCGGCGTTCACGATACGTCGCGCCGGCTCAACCTCCGCGCCGGCCGCTACTTCATCCGCGAGCGCACCGAGACGCATTTACTCGAAGGCGCGATCACGGTCGCGACCGGCGACGACCACTTGATCGACGACCGCGAGCTCGAGCGCAGAGAATACGTGCGAGTCGCAGCGAAGGGCCTGGTCGAGCGACCGCGCCACGACGCGATCGAGGCCGGCATGCTGGTGCGGACCGCGCTCGTCACGGGCGGCAACCCGTGCACGGGCGTGATCGCCGGGTACGCGATCGATCTTGGCTGGATCAGCGTCACGCCGCGGCTATCGGCCTGTCGCGAGAACGCGAACAACGCGTTCCTCACGACCGCGACCGACGATGTCACCGCCGACGCGCGGATCGCGCACACTTGGGCGTTCTCGAGCATCGCTCTCGCGCTTCAGATCGAAGCAGGTGGCGCGATGCTGCACCAGCAGTTCGCAACAACCGGTGTGGCGCCCTCCCGCACGACCGGCGCAGCGTTGTTCGGCGGCGGCGCGAGCATCGCGGTGAAGCTCGGCTGGCGCGCCACCGCGAGCCTCGCGACCGAGCTCGATACGTTCGTGCTGCGCCGCGACAACGGCATGTCGACGCGCTGGGACTCCACGCTCGGCGTCAGCGCGATCGCCGGCTTGGGAGTCACACTATGAGACGCGCGCTGCTAGTCGCCGTCGCCGCCTGTGGAACGCCGGCCGATCACAAGCTGCCCGGCGCGTCGATCACGCCGCACCTCGAAGCGGTCGTGACCTCGGCGGCATGCGGCGATGACGTCTCGTACGACGGCGATAGCGCGACCGACATCAGCTACACCTACGACTACGACACGCTCGGCCGGCTGGTCCATGCGACCGGCGTGTACGCGGCCGGACCCGACGATTCGATAGATTACTCGTACGACTATCTCGATCACGCGACGCACACGATCGAGACCCGTGCCTGGGGTAACATGCGCATCGAGGTCTCGAGTGACTACGACACGCTCGGCGATCTGATCGAATACACGTGGGCCGGCGGCGGCTACAACGACAACTATCATTACGTATTCTCGGCATTCAACGACGCCGGCGCACCGACCCGCGAGCTCATCTCCCAATTCGGCCAGCCGCCCGTTAGCGATCAGCTCGACTACGATCCGTCGGGTCGCATCATGGTCATCGTCCAGAACGATGGCTCGACCACGACGTACACCTACGATGACTCCGACACCCGCACGATCACGATCGACACCGACAACGGCGCGTTCCACGGCGTCATCGTCTACGACGATCAGGACCACGAGCTGTCGGAAAGCTGGGACGGCACCGACCCGGGGCTAATCGCGGAGGACTCTCGATACGAGTGGAGCGGGAACCGCTTGCTGACCGAGACCTATCGATCAGGCAGCACCGGCGCGCCGCACCAGCTCACGACCTTCGAGCTCGATACCTTGCGCTACGACTGCCCGAGCGCTCGCCGAACCACGCGTTTGCCACACCCGCGACCGCGCTGAGATGCCGGCGTCGCGCGACGTCAACTCGAGTCACATCGCAGTCGCGCCGAGATCACGGGGTCGTGTTCCCAAGCCGTAGATGCAGCAAGCGAGCGCGTTGGTCGCGCTTGGCCCGGCGTCGTGATCGAACCAAGGAGACTAGCCATGCGTGCAGGAATCGGATTCGCATTCGTCTTGATCGGCTGTACTTCCCCTGCGGACACAGAGAAACACCTGCCTGGCGCGACGTTCACGCCGCATCTCGATTCTCGCCCGGCCGACGCCGCGTGCACCGACAGCATCGCGTTCAACGGCGACGCGACGCCGGATCTCGTCTACACGTACTCGTACGACAGCAATGGTTGGTTGTCGCAAGCGACCGGCGTCTTCACGGCCGGTGGCCCGAACGACGTCATCACCTACAGCTTCAACGCGTTCGGCGAGATCACCCATTTGCTCGAAACAAATG
>CAZDGY010000871.1:0-3181 GCA_964504685.1 uncultured Kofleriaceae bacterium
CGCGTCGCGCACGTCGGTCGCGTTGTACGTAAACTGCGAACCGAGGTCGGCGGCGGCGCTCGCGAGCGATAGGGGCGTGCGTGCGAGCCCGACGACGGACCAGCCCTTCGTGACGAACCGCTTTGCGATCGCGAGCCCCACGCCGCTCGACGCTCCGCTAATGACCGCGCGCTTCACGCGCCGTCCTGCACGCGGCGATGTAGCTCCAGCATCGCCGGAACGCCGGCGCGAATCTCGTCGAAGCTAAGGTCATTCAAGAACGTGGCCTCTCCGATCCGCACCGGGATCGGAAGGTTCTGGTCGCCGTTGCGGTGCCGCATCGTGTCGCGCAGCGCCTCGAGTAGGATCAACGGCTCGCCGAACAGCTTGTGCGACGTCGGCAAGCCCATCGTGTGCGCGACGCGCGCGACGCGGAGCGTATCTTCGGCCGGTAGCATCATGCGAGTGGTCGACAACACACACGAGTAGATCACGTCGAGCGTGACCGCCTGCCCGTGCGTGAGCGGCACCTGGCCAGCATCGGTGATCGAGCGCATCTCCACGATGGGGCTGAACGAGTGGCCGTAGTCGACCACGCGCTTCAGGTCTTTCTCCCAGAGGTTGTTCTCGAGCTCGACTTTCATACCCAGCACCGAGCGGTTGATCACCTCGTCGGCGTCGGCGCACTCGAACCTCGAAGCGACGAGCTCGCGCGCCGATCGTTCGAGCAATTCGAAGAGCCGGCGATCCTTGATTACCGCCATCTTCAGAATCTCGCCGAGACCCGAGCTGATCTCGACCGGCTCGAGCGTGCGCAGGAACGAACGATCGAGGTAGGCGGCGATCGGTGGATAGTAGCTACCGAGTCGGTTGCGACGCGTCTCGAAGTTGATGCCTGTCTTCGCGCCGACGCTCGCGTCGACGAGCCCGACGAGCGTGGTTGGCACGCGAATGTACGGGATGCCGCGCCGGTACATTCCTGCCGCCATCCCCACGACGTCGAGCAGTACGCCGCCGCCGATCGCAATGACCGGCTCATCGCGACGGAGGATGCCGAACTTCTCGAACTCGCGAAGCAACACGAGCAACGACTCGAGGTTCTTATCGTCCTCGGTCGCGTCGATCGCTTGAATGTGGACCGCTACGCCCCGCGCCTTGAAATACGCGGATACCGCGGGCAGATACCATTGGCAGATCTGGCGATCGATGACGACGAAGCGACGCGCCTTTTCGCCGCGCGATCCGAGCTCGAGTAGGTCGCCGTTGTCTGGCGAAAGTACCCCGGGCGTGTTCTTGATCTTGTAGTGAACCGGAAGGTTGGTGTCGACGACCCACTCCCCCAGCGTCGAATCCGCGCTCATCTCGACCCCTCGATATCGCGGCAGACCTTCTCGAACAACCACGAACCAAGCCCATAGAAGAACACCATCTTGTCCTCGGCGATCTCCTGTTTAAACGGCAGCATTCGCGCGAACTGCGAGACCTCGAGCAACCGTACGCAGAGCCGCTCGTCACGGGTGAGCCTCGTGTCGAGGAACGCGAAAAACTTATCGCGGAAATAGTCGAGCCCGGCGGCTTGCGGGATCCGACACTCGATACGATCGGCATGAATAGAGGGGGTCGCGGCGTTATAGAGCTCGTAGCGGCCGTCGCACGACTGCAAGATCTGTGAGTAGTCCGCGAGTGCGGAGTCGATCACGTTCTCTTCGTACGGATCGATCATAACGATCCGGCTCTTGTTCGGAACGTAGAGGATGTTCTCGAGCGTGAGGTTCCCGTGCGAGAACGATTCGGTTGAACGGGTATACGTGGCACGCGCCAGCTCGCGAAGCTTGGGCAGCACATGGGCGAGGCCCGCGCAGCGTGCGCCGTTGAGCTCGACCGTCGGAAAAGCAGCGATTGCATCGAATCGTGCATTGCCGCGACACGCGAGCATTTTCTGTTCGATCTCTTCGTAGACGTAGAGGTCCATCGGTAGCGGGCTCGACGCTATCTCTGTGCGATACATGTCATCGGTCATTCGCACGAGCTCGTCGAACATCACGTCGATGTCAGATGGTGACGGGCTCGAGACGAGGTAGTCGTGCACGGTGACGGCGTGGGCGATGTAGTCCATGTCGAAGTACGCAAGCTCCCCGTCGCGGCCGTAGCGCAACAAGGGCGGGAAATAGCCTGGGAACAACACGGAGTAGCGCTGCATACGCTTGAGCTGCGAGTACCAGCGCTGAAAGCCATACTCTCGGTTCTTCGAGAGCGAGACTTCCTTGCGAACGAATCGCGAACCGTCTTCGCCGACGCAGTCATACGTGCCACTTAGCGACCCTCCCTTGAGGCGGGTTTTTGTCGTCGGGCGGGTAGGGTTCATGACGTCTCTTTCGTAGCTCCTGCGAACGTACTATAGGTCATGGAACGATGACGACCGCGCTTTCCGTGATGATCCCGAACTTCAACTACGCGAAGTATATCGGAGACACGATCGGCAGCGTGCTCGCGCAAGCGACGCCCGACGTCGAGATCGTCGTGTGCGATAACGCGAGCACGGATTGCTCGGTCGAGGTCGTACGCTCGTTTGCCGATCCGCGCATCCGCGTAAACGTGAACGCGTGCAACGTAGGATTCGCGGCGAACCTCGAGCGCGTCGCTGCGATGGCTCGAGGTCGCCGCATGTTGCTGTTGTCGTCCGACGACCGCATGGGCCCGGATGCGCTCGCCGCCTACGCGCGGCTCGAGCACGCACTCGGGGAGCGCGCCAACCGCGCGATTTGGGGCGCGACGACGGCGGTAATCGACTCGGCGGGAAACCGGACCGGCGAGCTCGCGCCGGATCGAAAATGCTGGCGCGATGGCATCGTCGATCCGGTGTTGTCGGACGCAGTTGGCTATCCCGTGCGTTCGATCGACGCAGCCGCATTGCTGCGCCGCGCGCTTGAGCTCTTGCGCTCGCCGCTGCCATTCCTCAGCACTTGCTATCCGCGCGAGTTGCACGATACGGTCGGCGGCTACTCGGGTGGACGACTGATGAACCCCGACAAGTGGTTCCTCTGGAAGGCACTTGCTGTTGCCGACAAGGTCTACGCGATCGAACATCCGCTGTTCGAGTATCGGATCCATGATGCGGGGCAGGCTAAGCTCGAGGTTGCGTCGGGTGCACTAAAGCATTTGACGGACGAATACATTGCGACGTTCAACCTGCCCGGCCACG
>CAZDGY010000872.1:0-3176 GCA_964504685.1 uncultured Kofleriaceae bacterium
CCTCGGAACCATCTCGGGCATGATCAAGTCGTTCGGCTCGGTCGGTAACCAAGAAGGTGGCAACCAGGCGACCGAGCTTGCGAACGGCATCTCGGAAGCTCTGAACTGCACCGCATTCGGCATCGGTACGTCGCTCGTCGGCCTGCTCGGGTTCTCGCTGCTCCAAGGCAAGACCACGCACGTCGTCGATGACATCAACGAAGTGACGGTCCAGGTCGTCAACCTCGTGACGACGCACCGCGCACAGATGCAGCCCCAGTCGTAAGGACTCCTCGAACCTAGAAACTCTAGCGAGGAGGACCACTCATGGGCGCATCATTAGGAACAGGCGATAAGAAGAGCGTCAACGTCGAGCTCAACATCGTCCCGTTCATCGATCTGATGAGCTGCTTGACCGCCTTCCTGCTGGTCACTGCGGTCTGGGTCAACATTGCTCAGATCAACATCCAGCCGAAGGGCAAGTCGCGCGACATGACCACGGTCGTCACGGAAGACGACAAGGTCATTCTGTCGATCCTCGTGCAGGCCGATCGCATCACGATCGGTCTGTCTCGCCTAGACCAGTTCTTCCCGATCACGAAGATCGGCGAGGAGCAGGACTGGGTGAAATTCGAGTCGACGCTCAAGGAACAGAAAGCTTCGTCGTACTTCACGGAGCGCACGGACCTCGAGATCGCGGCTGAATCGACCAACACGCAGCCGGTCAAATACCAAGACATCATCCACGCCATGGATATCGCCATCAAAGTGGGATTCCTTGACGTCGGACTCACCGACCCCGCCGGACTCACGGCCAAGCCGAGCATGTAGGAGGCGAAAATGCCGGTTCATTCAGCAGGCCCACGCCTCTACAAGTCGATCAAGTTCAAGCAGCTGGTCAAAGGTCACGGCTCTGCCGCGGCCGGCGGCCGGTCGTCGAACATCGCGCTCAACCTGACGCCGTTCGTCGACATGATGACGATCCTCGTCACGTTCTTGCTGATGGTGTT
Source organism: uncultured Kofleriaceae bacterium (assembly GCA_964504685.1). Lineage (GTDB taxonomy): Bacteria > Myxococcota_A > Polyangia > Haliangiales > Haliangiaceae > JABFXX01. The sequence continues at coordinate 990 of CAZDGY010000872.1, forward strand.
CTCGTCGTCCGGTCAGCTGCTCCAGGCGCAGAAGGGCCTCGAGCTACCGAAAGCGGATTCGAAGGATACGTTGCAGGAAGCGCCGGTCATCATCGTGACCAAGACCGATATCACCTATAAGGGTGTCGGCGTCCTGACGGTGGAAGCGGCCCTCAAAGACGATTCGCAGAAGATCGACGCGCTGTCGGAACGGCTCACCGCCGACGCCGCGAAGATCAAGGCGGACGTCGACGGTGGCTCGACCCACTATCCGAAGGATCTGATCAAGTCGTGCGAAGAAGCCGAAAAGAACCAACGTCAGCCGGCCGGAAAGATCTGTCCGAAAGGGCTCGCGATCCTTCAAGCCGACGAAGGTACTGACGCGCGTATCATCAATAAGATCGTGATCACGGCGAAAGCCTCTGGTTTCGATAACCTGTTGTTCGCCGTCAAGAACAAGAACTAGGGGTACGACATGACTCGACTCGACCGTCTGCTCGGCGGGGTCGTGCTGGCCTGCTTACTCGTGAGTCTCGCCGGATGCCCGGACGACGATTTCAAGGCCAGCACGTGGACCAAGAAGCTCGGTGACTCGAAGGATGGCGCGCTCGCGCTTCAGAAGCTGGAGCAGCTCGGCGATCCGAGCGCGATCCCAGCGATCGGCGACGCGTGGAAAGGCTCCGGCCGTCCCGAGGGGCTGCTACAAGTCATCATCTCGCTCGCTCGGCCGCTGACGCCCGAACAAGCGGCGAAAGAGTTCTATACCGACTACGAGACGACAGGACGGCCCGCGAGCTGGGCTGCGGCGCTGCCGTACCTGACGCAGGCGGTGCTCGAAGTCGACGAAGCGAGCCCTCGCCAAGTCGAGAGTGCGGCGAAGGCCGCCGAGGCGATCGGCAACGCGGCGCTAAGCGATGGCCTCGACGCGCTCGCCGACCTCGCGAAGAAGCCGGTGACCGAGAAGCTGCTCGATGCCCAGATGGCGGCGATCCGCGCGATGGGCAAGTTTACCGAGCCGGCCGACAAGGCGAAGTCGGTCGCCGCGCTCAAGACGATCATCGAGCGCGAGCCGCCTGCGAACCCGCGCACCGAAAAGGATGCGGCGAAGCAGCGCTTGCTGGTGGTGACTTACACGATGTTCCAGAAGACGACCGCCGCCGCGATCAACGCGGTCGGTGATATGCGCGCGACCGGCGCCACCGAAGCGATCGCGCTCGCGATGTATCGCACGCCGGATCTGTTCGGGTTCTGTCGCCGCGCGCTCGTCGCGGCCGGCCCGGACGCCGAGAAGATGATGCGCGAGATCCTGCGCGGCGATAACAAGCTGGTCAACGACCTGTTCCTCGCGAAGAATCTCAACAAGTACTGCGGTGACGCGGGCGACTACAAGCCCGAGCAGTGCTCCGATCTCGGCGCGAAGGACTTCTACGCTGCGGTCGTGCTCGGCGACTTCTACGATCCGGCGTCAGTTCCCGATCTGTTGACCGCGCTCAAGACGCGCAAGATGCTGCCGCAGTACTACAACGACGATCAGCCGAGCGGCTCGACCAACTACACCGCGATCTTCTCGGCGCTCAAGAAGATCGGCTCGGCCGAAGCGGCGCAGACGGTACGCGCGATGTGGGACGTCAGCGCGCCCGCCCCGAAGGCGGCCCCGGCGCCGAAGAAAGGCGCGAAGGGCGCGCCTGCCGATGCACCTGCTCCCGCAGGTGGCGCCGACAACAGCGGCGTCGTACGCACGCTCGCGGTCGACGCGTATCCGTTCCTAGCGCGCGATAGCTCGGCGGCGCCTGCGCTCGCGAAGATCGCGGATAGCCCGGGCGACAACGGCCTGCGCGCGAGTGCAGCAGCGGCGTTTGCCCGGCTCACGACCGACGCGAAGGACATCGGTGTGCTCGAGCACATGGCGCAACTTCAGTTCGACGTAGCGAAGAAGAACGAGGATGTCGCGGCGAAAGAGAAAGACAAGGCGACCGCCGCCGACAAAGACTTCGAGACCGTGACCCAGCAGCGCAACGCCGCCAAGGCCGGTCTGGCCAAGCTGACCCATGACCCGTCGAAGTCCGATGCTCAGAAGAAAGAAGCGAAGGAAGCCGACAAGAAGTTCGAGGACGACTACAAGGCCGAGAAGAAGAAGCACGCCGAGCTGACCGGCGCGTTCCACCAGGCGACCGAACTGGACGGGATCGAGTGATGCCTCGTGATCCG
>CAZDGY010000873.1:0-3170 GCA_964504685.1 uncultured Kofleriaceae bacterium
TCGGCAGCAGCGGCGGCGAGCCTCGGCGCGGGGCTTAATTGTGCGGACCAACTGCACCAAAAAACCCACGCTCGTTCTTCTTTACCTACGAGTTTGCGCTTGACGGTGGTGCACGATGACTGCGGCTGACCGGGCCATCGGGCGGTCGACGGCGCTGGCTGTGATCGGCGTCGCGGCCGTTGCTGCGGTGGTGTCGTACGAGCATGCGAGCGCTCTGATGCGGGAACATGGCGAGTCCGACTGGACCGCGCGCCTGATCCCGCTGACAGTAGACGGTCTCGTCTATGCGAGTTCAATGGTGATGCTGGACTCCGCGCGGCGGGGCGTCCGGGTGCCCTCGCTGGCGCGGTGGCTGCTCGGTCTGGGCATTGTGGCGACACTGGCCGCCAACGTCGCCCACGGCCTGGCCCACGGCATCAGCGGCGCTGCTGTGGCGGCGTGGCCGGCGGTCGCTCTCGTGGGATCGTACGAGCTCCTGATGGTAATCATTCGCGGCGCGCCGGTGCCGACGGCCGCGCCTCGCCCGCATGATGATTTGAGCGTGGTCGATCCGCTTGGAGAGCAGGCCACAGTGCTGTTCGCCGCTGAACTGGCAGCTGAGCACGTTCCCTCGACACGCGCTATCCGCGCTGCTCTGCATGTTGGCCAGCCGCGTGCCCAGCGGCTACGCGAGTACCTTGCCGGAGCCGCCGGTGTGCGTGACGGAAGCCTGGCAGCGTACGCGTCGACCGGAGACCTCCGAGGACGGCCCCGGCGCACAAGTAATTGCCTACGATATGGATGCTTTCAAACGCCATCGTCTGCGTAAACGAGCTCGCTCATAATTGTTGTTCTGCGGGCGGCGATCCCAATGCGCGGATAGATACTACGATCGTCCTGCCTCGGTCAGCGGCCTGTGTCGTGATAGCCGGTTATGACCGGGTCAGGACTAGCGGACTAGAGACCAAGGATCTCCAGTACCACTGGCTAACGCGGCGTTGCGACCTGGCGTAGGGATGACAAGCCCAGTGCACACCGACCTCTGTGTATCTGCGTGGCTCCGGGAGCAGCGACGTCAGACGGCAAGGTGAGACGAAAGTCGCGCTACAGTTCTGATATTGATGTGCACAACGCCAACGGTCCGGCAGTCCCATCGCTCCGCCGCTTGCGGACCCGTCGGCTTGACCTAGAGCCGGTGCGCACGGAGCACGCCGAGGAGCTAGCCCATGCCTTGTGCGACCCTTCTTTGCACGCCTATACCGGAGGGCGGCCGCTTACCCCGGAAGAGTGGCGAACTCGGCTCACAGCGTGGGCGCGAGGACGATCCCCAGATAATGCTGAGTCCTGGTGGAACTGGGTCGTACGCGTCCGTGAGTCAGGACAGGTGATCGGATACGTGCAGGCGACCGTGACCGCGGCCGAGGCGACGATCGCCTACGTGATCGGTACGCCTTGGCAGCACGTCGGATACGCCACCGAGGCAACCCGCGCCCTAATCGATCACCTTGAGGCGGCACGGACGAGCGAGCGACTCGTTGCCTGGATCGTGCCTGGTCATGCCGCGTCTGAGCGGGTCGCCCGCGCGGGTGGTCTGTCGCCCACTGAGCGGTACGACGAGGACGGGGAACGCGCGTGGTCAGCGTCTTTGCGGGGAACCGCAAAGTTCGGAGACGGGAAATTCGAGGGCTAGACACCTCAATGGTCTAGCTCCTAGTGTGGTGATACTCACATCGGGAGGCGGAATGGCCGACGAGGGTATCGATCGCGGCGCGCAGCAGGAAGAGCTAGAAGCAGCACTCCCCCGCCTAATCGATCGCATCGCGCAGCTGCGATCAGAGCTCGACGAGTCCGAGCGGACCGTGCTGGATGAAATACTTGTGTCGGCGGCGGTGCACACCGAGAAAGTCCAAGCGGACGACATCGGTGTGAACGACAAGCAGTTCATGAAACCGATGTCCGTGCACATGACCGCGCCGATGCGCGAGCAGGTCCTGGCACTTCCGAGCCGCTTTGGCATCACTCGCTGAGGCCGCCGCTTTGCCACCGACACTTGCCGACCGCGTTGTGACGCTGGCTGGAACGCTTGACTCAGCCGAGTTGAACAACCTGCGCCTACTGCTCGGGATGGCAGCTGGGACGCTCGTACCGTCCGAAGAGACCGGTCAGGAGCCGCGTGCCTCGCTCCGCACGACGCTGGCCTGCCTGTCGGCGATTCGCAACGGTAAGGTCGTTCCGGATCGGGGCGGACTGCTCTACCGCGGGCGCCCGGATTGGTTCAGCGGCGAACGGCTCAACGAGCTGATCCAGGAGTCGCATGACCGGCGGCCGGTCGCACGGCTCTACGAGCGGCAGTTTGTGGCCGGAGGCGGCACGATCGCCGACGAACTCGCGCGCAGCAATCTACTGCTCGATTTGGTGCGAGCAGCTTCGAACGGGATGGCCTCGCCCACGGGAATTGCCAGCTACCTCTACTACGACGCTCCCGGTATGGGAATCGTTCCGCACGTAGACACTGAAGTGTTCGCGCTTAACGCCCTATTTCTGCTCGTGCACGAAGGCCGGTCCGTGCAGTCGTCGCTTGTTGTCTATCCACCGACCGGGCCACCGCTGAATCTGCGGTTGAGTCCGGGTGAGGTCGTTGTCCTCGATGCAAACGCGGTCGTGCACGGTCGCAGTAGTGTCGGACCGGAGGAACGCGTGCACGTTTTGACCATCGGGTTTCGTCCGGAGGGCGCCGACGGAATCACACCATTTGCCCTATGACCGTCACCCTCGGCATCCACGTCGGTCACGACGCAGCCTGCGCCGCCGTTGTTGACGGACGCCTCGTCTCTGCCGTCGCGCAAGAGCGCGTCACCAGACGCAAGCATGACGGTGACGAGATGCTGTCGTCTCGATTGCCAATCATCCGATGCCTCGACAACGCGGGGCTGACGCTCGACTCGGTCGACGTAATTGTGTCTAGCTGGCAGAGCGCGTCTCCTGGCGGATTCGGCCTGCACCGGCCATTCTTGGACCCCGATTTCGACCTCTTCGATCCGTTCGATGCGCGACACGTGGTCGCGTCGCACCACCTCGCACACGCGTGGTCTACATACGGTTGCTCAGGGCTCCGGAACACTGCGATTCTCGTGTGCGACCTCGCCGGCAGTACGACGCTCGACGGTAGGGACTACGTTCAGCCATTTACC
>CAZDGY010000874.1:0-3157 GCA_964504685.1 uncultured Kofleriaceae bacterium
TTCGAGCAGGCCGACGGCGGCACGCTGTTCCTCGACGAGCTCGGCGAGCTGCCGATCGACTTGCAACCGAAGCTGCTGCGCGCGCTCGAGCAACGTGAAGTCCGCCGCGTCGGTTCGACCAAGGCGCAGAAGGTCGACGTCCGGATCATCGCGGCGACGAACCGCAACCTCGACGACGAAGTGCGCGCCGGCCGCTTCCGCCAAGATCTCTACTACCGACTCAGCGTCGTGCGCTTGCACCTGCCATCGCTGCGCGATCGCACTGACGACATCCCGCTGCTCGTCCAGCACTTCCTCGACCACGGCTCGTACAACCGCGGGCCCGCCGGCAAGCCGCGGATCACCGGCATCTCGCGCGAAGCGATGGACAAGCTGCAGGGCTATCCGTGGCCCGGCAACGTGCGCGAGCTGGTCAACGTCGTCGAGCGCGCGGTGTCGTTCTGCGACTCCGAGCTGATCGAGCTCGGCGACTTGCCCGAGGCGGTTCGCAGCTCGCGCGCATCGACCGCGCGCGAGGTTCGGCGCCCGAGCTCGGTCCCGACCGCCGCTGGTTCGCAACCGGCGATGCCTGCGGCGGTGCCGCGGCACACGCCCGAGGAGCTGGTCAGCGGCGACATCACGTTCAAGGACGCGAAGGAGCGCTGGGTCGCAACGTTCGAGCGCGACTACATCGTGCAGACGCTGCGCCGCAACACCGGCAACATCTCGCATGCCGCGCGGCAAGCCGACATCGACCGCAAGTACTTCCGCAAGCTGATGAAGAAGTACGACATCGAAGCGGCCGGCGTCGACGACGATCCGGTCGATGAGTGACGCGCCAGAGGACGACGACGGCGATCCCGAAGATCCCGACGACGTCGTCGACGACGGGGACTTGTTCCCCGTCGGCAGCGCCGCCGCAGGGCGGCGCGGTTCGATCGACTATGGCGAGACGTCGCACCTAGCCGCCGATGGCACGCCGCGGATCGTCGAGCGCCGCCTGGTCGTGCCGCCCGAGCTCGCCGGCTTGCGGCTCGATCACTTTATCAAGACCCAGATCTCGCGGCTGTCGCGCACGAAGATCCAAACCATCATCGACACGCAGCTCACGCGGATCGGCAACGATGGCCGATTGAAACCCGCGACCAGCGTGATCGCTGGTGAGACGTTCGTGATCCGCCGACCGGCGCGCGCCGAGCCCGCGTGTCCGCGCACGTTCGACGTGCTGCACGAAGACGCGCGGGTGCGCGTGATCGACAAGCCGGCGGGCCTGCCGGTCCACGCGTCGGCGAAGTTCTACTTCAACACGCTGACCCGCGTGCTGTGGGAGCGCTATCCCGACGAACCCGAGCTGCAGATCTGTCATCGCCTCGACCGCGAGACGTCCGGCTGTCTGGTCGTCGCTCGCGATCGCGACGCCGCCTCGATCATCAAGACCGCGATCGCGGACAAGCGTAAGACCACGAAGCAGTACCTCGCGATCGTCCATGGCCAGCCCCCGTGGGACCGCGAGGTCACGCTCGACGCGGCGCTGCGGTTATCGCAAAAGACCGACGCGACGCGCGTCCCGGGCGTGCGCGTGCTCGTCGATGAAGCGCACGGCGCTGAAGCTGCGACCCGCGTCGTGGTCGTGCGCCGGAATAGCGACTACGCGCTCGTGCGTTGCACGCTCGTGACCGGGCGGCAGCACCAGATCCGCGTCCACCTCGCGCACGCCGGGTTCCCGATCGTCGGCGACAAGCTCTACGCGCACGGCGACGATGCGTTCGTCGCGTTCTGCGACGGCGGGATGACGCCGGAGCTCGCCGCGCGGTTCGTGTTGCCGCGCCATGCGCTGCACGCATCGTCGATCGAGCTGCCGCATCCCGACGGCGGACGCTTGCGCGCCGAAGCGCCGCTGCCGGCCGAGCTGGGCGCGTTGGTGCCCGGGTGAGCCGCGCAGCCATCGTCGCAGTGATCGCGATTGGATGCGCAGCGCAGCCGCACGCCACGACGGTGGCGCTGATCTCGGCGAGCGCCGAGTGGACGCCGGTGGTCGCGCAATTTCCCGGAGCCGTGCGCCACGACTCGCCGTTCGGCGAGTGGTTCATCGCGCCGCTGCACGGTCGCGACGTCGTATTCATGCACGGCGGCTTCGGCAAGGTCTCCGCGGCCGCGTCGACGCAGTGGGCGATCGATCGCTGGCACCCTCGCCTGCTCGTCAACCTCGGCACGTGCGGCGGCTTCGGCGGCGACGTCGCGGTCGGCGACGTCGTGCTCGTGACCCGCACCGTGATCTACGACTTGCTCGAGCAGCAAGGTGACTCGGCCGAGACGATCGCGGCCTACTCGACCGCGCTCGATACGTCCGCGTGGCCCGCGCGCCTCGCGAGCCGTGTGCGCCAAGCGCCGATCGTGTCGGGCGATCGCGATCTCGTTCCCGCCGAGCTCCCTGCGCTGCACGCGAAGTACGGCGCGAGCGTCGGCGACTGGGAGTCGGGTGCGATCGCGTGGGTCGCCGCGCACAACCATACGAAGGTAATCATCCTGCGCGGCGTCACCGATCTGGTAGACGCGAGCGGCGACGCGACCTACGGCGACATCGGCGCTTGGCAACGCGCAGCGGCGACGATGATGAAGACGCTGCTCGCGCTCCTCGACGACGCGCTGCCGGCGCTGTAACCGACGCTCAGCGAGAACGCCGCAGCGCGATCACCGCAGCCGCGACCGCGATGATCCCGGCGGGCGCCCAGAACATGACGTAGTAGGCCGCGTTCATCCGACTCTCCGGCGCTACGTCGGCGAGTGTCATCGCCGATTGCGCGAGTAGGCCGAGGCCACCGGCGCCGAGCAGCAACAAGCCCGCGCCGCGCCGCGCGACGACCAGCCCGCTACCGAGCATGAGCACCGGCGCGAGCACGAGCGCCGACGTCTCGGTCTGCGGCGCGACATGCGCGCCGAGCGCATAGAGCAGCAGCATCGCGCCCGCCGCCGCGCTCGTGATCGCGGCCCAGCGCGCTGAGCGGACGAGGCGATCCTTGGCCGCCCACACGCTCTGGCCGCCGCGGTCGAAGTGGTCGCGCACCGCGCCGTGCGACAACTGGATGAACACCGTCGCGCAGCCGATCACGCCGATCGCGGCGAGCCACGACGTCTCGTCGCGCCACGTGCGCATCCCGATCGAGTTGAGCGCGCCGCC
>CAZDGY010000875.1:0-3152 GCA_964504685.1 uncultured Kofleriaceae bacterium
TGCCGATCGCGATGCAGGTCGGCATCGTGCGCGAAGAGAGTGCGTTCGATCCGCTCGACGAGAGCTACGCGAACGCGATCGGGCTCACCCAGATGATCCCGTCGACCGCGCACGACTTCTCGAAAGGCACCGGCATCGATCCGACGCGCGAGAACCTGCGCGATCCCGAAAAGAACGTGACGATCGGCTCGCGGTTCCTCGGCTCGCTATTCAAAGACTGGAACAACTTCGTGCTGCTCGTGCCGACCTCGTACAACGCCGGCCCCGGCTACGTGCGTCGCAACTTGAAGACGCGCGGCACCTGGGACAGTGACGAGTTCGTCGAGGGCATCCTCGATGACCAAGCGCGAGGCTACACCAAGCGAGTGCTCGGCACGTTCTTCACGTACACCTGGCTCTACCAGCACGAAGTGCCGCTCGTGCCGCTGACGATCCCGAAGGACCTGATCCCGAAGTGAACTACTTCGGCGGCATGCGCAGCGCGCCGTCGAGCCGGATCGTCTCGCCGTTCAAGTAGCCGTTCGCGACGATCGCGGCGACGAGCTCGCCGTAGTCGTCGGGCGAGCCCAGCCGTTTCGGAAACACGACGTCGGCCGCGAGCGCCGCACGCTTTTCCTCGGGCAGCGCGCCGAGCATCGGCGTGTCGAAGATGCCGGGTGCGATCGTCATGACGCGGATCCCGGCCGGTGCCAGGTCGCGCGCCGCGGGCAACGTCATCCCCGCAACTCCGGCCTTCGATGCGGCGTAAGCAATCTGACCGATCTGGCCATCGAACGCGGCGACCGACGCGGTGTTCACGATCACGCCACGCTCGCCGTGCTCGAGCGGCGCGGTCTGCGCCATCGCGGCGGCCGCGAGTCGCAGCACGTTGAACGTTCCGATCAGGTTGACGCCGATCACCGTCTTGAACAGATCGAGGTCATGCGGCTTGCCGGTCTTGTCGAGCGTGCGCGAGGCCCAACCGACGCCCGCGCACGATACCGCGACGCGCAACGCGCCCATGCCGGTCGCAGCGGCGAGTGCGCGCCCCACTTGCTCGGGATCGGTGACGTCGGTCGTCACGAACGTCGCGGACAGCTCCTCGGCGAGCGCTCTGCCGCGAGCTTCGTCGCGATCGGCGATCACGACCTTGGCTCCGCCTGCGGTGAGACGGCGCGCCGTTGCGGCGCCGAGCCCGGAGGCGCCACCAGTGACGAGTGCGATGGTTCCTTGCAGCTTCATGCTGCGAACATAGCGCTACTGGTCGTCGCACACGGTGCCGAGCGATCCGTAGATTCCAAGCTCGCGATAGACCAGGTAGCGGTTCTCGGACGGGTCGAGCACGGTCAGCGGCGTCCGCTTATCGCCCTTGATCCACACCGCGTCTTCTTTGCCTTTGACGAGCTTGAGGTCGCCGCCCTTGGTCGCGAAGATCGCGCCGGCGCTGTCGTTGGCCGTGTTGACGAGCGGCAGCTCCTTCATCGCGCCCTTCGCGCCGGCGAACACGCGATAGCCATTGCCGCCGGCGTCGTCGCGCAGCTGATCGACGAAGTAATAGTTCGCGTCGTCGTCGCGCGCGAGCGTGTTCGATTGCCGTTGCCACAACGGCGGATAGAACTTCGCGCCTTTGAGCATCATCTTCGCTTCGTCGGCCTTGAGCTGGACCGGGCTGCGCTTGCCGTTGCGTGCCGAACAATCGGCTTCGAGGCTGTTCGCCGTCTCGATGAGCTTTGCACCGACGAGCCCGCGCACGCGAGGCGCCCACACGGTCCAGTCGTAGCGCGTCGGCTCGGAGCTGAAGCCGAACACCCGCTGCTGATACATCGTCTTGCCGTCGCCGTAGAACACCCACTCGTTGATGCCTTCGTTGTCCATCGCACCGAGCCGGGGCAGCACGTAGTACATCCCGGTGTCGTCGCGAAACACGTCGAGCTTGTCGATCGCGTCCTTGATGTCGATCGCCTTGGCTTTGTCGATCGGCAGCCGCTGCTGAACCGGGATCCTAGGTGTCGGCTGCGCCGGCTTCGGTTCGGCGTGACCGATCCCGCCGAGCGACAGGACGAGCGCGATTACAGATCTTCGCACAGCGTTCCGATCTGCTTATAGATCCCGAGCTCGCTGAAGATCACGTGCGAGTTGACGTCGAGATCGAGCCGAATGAGCTCGGTCCGCTTGTCGCCTTTGACCCACGCGGCAGTCGCCGTGCCGCCCTCGACATGAGTGTAGACAAGCCGCAGGTCACCGAGCTTCGACGAATACACCGAACCGCCGCTGTCGCTCGTAGTGTCGAGCAGCTCGATCTCCTTCATCGCGCCTTTCTTACCGACGAACAGCCTCTCGCCTTTGCCGCCGACCAGTTGGTCGACGTAGTAGTAGACCGCGGCTTCGTCGCGCGCGAAGAACCTCGGCCGGCGCCCGAGGAGCTCGGTCATCAGCACGTGCTTGTCGAGCGCCTGCTTCGCGCGGTCGCCGGTCAACAGCGTGAGCGGCGAGGTGTCGGTTTCGCCGTTGCAGTACCTGTCGTACGTGTTGTCTTGGCTCCGTCGCACAGCCGCATGCTGCATGTTCGTGAGGCGCGGCGACCACGTAGTGATGTCCCACGCATCGCCGTTCGCGCCGCGGAACACTACCCACTGCTCGTAGAGCTCTTTGCCGGTGCCGTACCATAGCCGCGACGCACTCCCCGGGATGAACACGTACAGCCCACCCTTGGCGTCTTGTGCGACCTGAAGCTGATCGCGGATCGGCTTGATGTCGATCGGCTGGGGCTTCGGATCGGCGGTGGCAACCCCGGCGAATAACCCCATCACCATCGCGAGCGAGGCAAGTGATGCGCGCATGCGTGTGGCATTATACGCTCGGGGCAATGGAGAATTCACCGACGCGCTCTGCGATCGATGTCGGGTCGGTGATCGCCGATACCTACACGATCGAGGGCGTCATCGGTCGCGGCGGGATGGGCGCGGTGTTCGTCGCCAGCCACAAGCGCCTTCCCGGCAAGAAGGTCGCGATCAAGATGTTGCATGCCGACATGGGCGACGCCGAAACGCTCAAGCGGTTCGAGCACGAAGCCCAGATCGCATCGCGGCTCGGTCACCCCAACATCGTCGCGGTCCACGATTTCAACTCGCTGCCCGACGGCACGCCGTACATCGTGCTCGAGTATCTCGAGG
>CAZDGY010000876.1:0-3150 GCA_964504685.1 uncultured Kofleriaceae bacterium
GCGACCTCTCGACGCTCGAAGAACCCGACGCCGGGGAACGCGTGCTCGCCGGACAACAGCGGATCGACGAGCCGCGCGACGTCGCCGGCTTTCGCCCAATGCGCGAGCATCGCTTCGCCGTCGGCATCGCCGAGCTCCCGCGCCAGCTCGGCCGCGACGCGATCGGCGCCGAGATCGATGCGGAGCTCCGGCGTGACGAGCTGTGCCGCGATCCGCGGTTCGCGCAGCTTGCGGCGCAACGCGAGCTCGGCGTGGAGCTCTTTGAGCACGCGCTCGCCTGGCGATCCGGGCAACACCGGCCACAGCGATGGCTCGATCGGCAGCTTGTGCGGGCCGAGCGTGTAGCGCGCCGGTCGATCGTCGCCGAGGACGAGCGTGCGCATGCCGCGCCGCACACAGAGGGTCGCACACACCAGCGCGGCCAGGTCGTCGCCGAGCACGACCAGGTCATACGAGTTCGTCGGCACTAGGAACCCGAGCTAACCACGGTTCGGCCGCGGACGGTGAGCGCGTGCGAGGCGAGTAAGCGCACGACCTCGGGCAGCAGGCGATGCTCTTCGCGTTGGATTCGCGCGTGCAGCGCCGCAGCGTCCTCGCCTTCGAGGATCGGCACCGCCGCCTGCGCGATGATCGGGCCGCCGTCGAGGCTCGCGTCGACGAAGTGCACGGTCACGCCGGTCAGCTTCACGCCGTGGGCGAGCGCTTGCCCCACCGCGTCGAGGCCGGGGAACGCGGGCAGCAGCGACGGATGGGTGTTGACGATCCGGAGTGGAAACGCGTCGAGGAACGTCGCGGTCAGCTTGCGCATGAACCCGGCGAGCACGACCGCCTCGACGCGCTGGGCGGCGAGCAGCTCCAGTAGCTTGCCTTCGAACGCCGCGCGATCCGCGAACGCGACGTGATCGACGACCTCGGCCGGCACGCCGGCGAGCTTCGCGCGGTCGAGCGCGGGCGCGTTCGGCCGATTCGAGATCACGACCGCGACCGTCGCGGGGGCGAGCGCGCCGCGTGCTTCGGCATCGAGTAGCGCCTGCAAGTTCGTCCCGTTGCCCGAGACCAAGACGCCGATCCGCATCACACGAGCCGCGATGCCGCCCCGCTGCCGCGTTCGACGAGCTTGCCGACGACCCGGGCACGCGCCGGCGCGAGCAGCGAAACCGCGCGCTCGGCAAACTCGGGCGCGACGACGACGATCATCCCCAAGCCGCAGTTGAACGTGCGCAGCATCTCGTCGTCGGACACACCGGCCGTCGCGATCAACTTCATGATCGCGGGTCGGTCCCACGTGCCGTGATCGAGCTCGACCGCGAGCTTGTCGTCGCCGAAGATCCGCGGCGGATTCTCGATCAGCCCGCCGCCGGTGATGTGCGCGGCGGCTTTCCACGGCTGACCGCGCAGCGCGCGAAACGCTTCGGCGTAGATGATCGTCGGCCGCAGCAGCTCGTCGGCGACGCTCGCGCCTTCGAGCAGGTCCGGCTTCGCGTCGAGGGGCAGGTGCAGGACGTCGAGCACGACCTTGCGGGCGAGCGAATGCCCGTTCGAGTGCAGGCCCGCCGACGGCAAGCCGATCACGACATCGCCGACCGCGAGCTCGGTCGCCCGCGGGCGAATCTCCGCGCGCTCGACCACCCCGACGCAGAACCCGGCGAGGTCGTAGTCGCGACCGTGATACAGGCCGGGCAGCTCGGCGGTCTCGCCGCCGACGAGCGCGCAGCCCGCTTGCTTGCAGCCGTCGGCGATGCCCGCGATCACCGAAGCGGCGACCTCGACATCGAGCGCGCCGGTCGCGAAGTAATCGAGAAAGAACAGCGGCTCGGCGCCGGTGACGAGCACGTCGTTGACGCACATCGCGACCAGGTCGATGCCGATCGTGTCGTGGCGACCCGACGCGAGCGCGGTCTTCAGCTTCGTGCCGACGCCGTCGGTGCCGCTGACCAAGATCGGCTCGACATAGCCGGTCGGGATCCGGCACAGCGCGGCGAACCCGCCGATGCCGCCGAGCACCTCGGGCCGAGTCGTCGCCTTCGCGAGCGGTCCGATGCGATCGACCAACGCCTCGCCGGCATCGATGTCGACCCCGGCGTCTTTGTAGGTGAGCGCCATCGCAGGTTGCGTGTACCACGGCCGCCCGCGGCCCTGCTATCCTGGCCCCGGATGTCGTCACCGGTCATCGACGTCGTCGTGCCGGCGCGCGACCACGCGGCGAGCCTGACGGCGCTGTTGCGCGCGTTGCCGCATCGGTCGATCCGCTCGGTCGTCGTCGTCGATCGCAACTCGCGCGATCGCACCGCCGAGCTGGCGCGCGATGCTGGGGCGCTCGTGTTGCGCGAGGGCTCGGGCGGCTACGGTGCGGCCTGCCTGCGCGCGCAGAGCCATTTTTCGTCGTTGCCGCGCGTCCCCGACGTCGTCGTGTTCATCCCCGGCGATCGCCCCGCGGCGGCGGCGGCACTCGATGCGCTCGTCGCGCCGATCCTCGAACGCGGCGTCGAGCTCGTGCTCGGTGCAACGGCCGGCCGCCAACGCGCTTCGGTCAAGCTGGTCACGGGCCTCATCGACGCGGTGTATCGCCATCGTTGGTCGAGTGTCGGGCCCGTACGGGCGCTCAAGTTCCCCGCGCTGATCGCACTCGGGATGAGCGATCGCGGGGCTGGCTGGGACGTCGAGATGCTCGTGCGCGCGCTCAAGCTCGGGCTGTCGACCGACGAGGTTCCCGTGCCCGCCGACGACCATCCCACCGACAAGCTCGGCTCGCGCGCACTGTTTCACATCCTGCGTCACGCCACGATGCGATGACCCGGACGATCGTGGGATGATGACCTCGTGACGGCGACAGACGGACTCGATCGCTTCGCGCGCGACTTCGCGGCAGGCAGCGTGTTGTTCGAAGAGGGCCAGCCCGGCGACTACATGTACGTCGTGCAAACCGGCGAAGTCGAGATTCGCCGCCGGGTCGGCGAAAGCGATCGGGTGCTCGCCGTGCTGCCCGCCGGTGAGTTCTTCGGCGAGATGGCGATCCTCAACGGCCGGCCACGCTCTGCGACTGCGGTCGTGCGCACGGCTTCGCGCCTGCTCGTGATCGAGGGCAAGACGTTCGAGGCGATGCTGCGCGCGCGGCCCGAGATCGCGCTGCGCATCATCAAGGCGCTCGCG